>DASQPM010000468.1:0-2574 GCA_035643935.1 Pyrinomonadaceae bacterium
TTACCGGCACGGTCTTCACAAACTCCTCACCGGCGACGCGCATTGTTCGCTCCACTTTTTCCGCAATCTCTTCGGCTTCATCCGCGTCCGCTTCAACCACAATCTCGTCATGAATAATGTTGACGATCTGCGCGTTTGTACTGCGCAGTTCGTCGTTTAGAAGCCGCAACGCGCGCTTGAGAATGTCGGCGCTGGTTCCCTGAATCGGCGTGTTCTTGCCGTTGCGCTTGGTCATGGAAATCTGCTGGCGGTCCTTCTCGTCATAGCGAAAGCGCACCAGACGTCCGGATGCGGTTCGCGCCTGCCGGTCGCGCACGGCGCGATTCGCCGCTTCGTTAAGATAGGTATCGAGCTGGCGGTAAGTCCCAAAATATTTGCGCAAAACGTTTTCAGCTTCGCCGACGCTCAAGCCGGTCATGATGGAAAAACGTTGCGCGCCGATGCCGTAGACCACGCCGAAATTCAGCCGCTTGGCAAAGTCGCGTTGTTCTTTCGAAACCTGGTCCAGCGATGCATTGAAAACTTCGGCCGCTGTTACACGATGCAGGTCGGCGCCGGAATTGAAAGCATTGATAAAGCCCCGGTCGCCGGAAAATTCTGCCAGGATGCGCAACTCGATCTGCGAATAGTCTGCAATGATCAATTTTCTGCCGGCGGGATAACCGGAAAAGCAGCGGCGATATTCAACCGCGTGCGGGACCTGCTGGATGTTTGGATTGGTGCACGAGAACCTTCCCGTTGGCGCGCCAATCTGGCGAAAGTCCGCATGCAGCCGTCCGGTAGTCGGATTGATCAAGTCAATCATGTTTTGACCATAACTGGTCAACGCTTTCTGTACGGTGCGGTATTCCAGCAGTGTTGCGATCACCGGATACTCGAGGGCCAGCGGCTGGAGTTTCCAATTGCGGGTTGAGTCAGGAACGGGTATGCCGAGCCGCTCCAGCGCTTGCGTCAACTGCTGATGCGAATCGAGATTGATGTCGTCGCGTTGCGGCCCACCAAACAGCGAACCCTGCGACGACTCCTCAGCCAGAATATTTTGCAACTCCTCCGCCAGCTCCGCTCGTCTTTTCTCAACCAAAGACAACTGCTCAAGCCAGCGATCCTTGTGCATGTAAAAGCCAGCCAACTCGATATTGGCTACGGCAGACACACACTCAAACTCGAGCTGCGCACAAGCAATGAGCGAATCGCTACGCAGTCGTTCAATTAACTTTTCGCGCAGTGGCAAGAGGATCGCGGCGTCCCGCGCGGCATATTCGAGTTGCGCCTCGGACAATTCAAAATTCCAGTTGCTGAGCCGTTCAGTTTTGTCTACTGCCTCATTCAGGTAGCGCGAAGCAACCGTTTCCAATCCGTGACGCTCTTCAATATCGCCAGCGCCGACGATTTGGCTGGCAAGCAGCGTGTCGAACAGCCCGCCGAGATCAACGCCGAGTGTGTGCTTGATAAATTTCGCGTCAAACTTTGCGTTGTGCGCGATCTTGATCGGGCGTGCCGCTTCCAGCAATCGCTTTAACGGATTGAGCGCTTCGTTGTTTTTCAAATTACCGTTGGCGAAAGCGTCGAGATCAATAATCTCGACGCCCGCCGAGGTGGCGAGCTGAATCAAGCGCAAGCGGCCAACGTAAGGATCGAGTTCGGTGGTTTCTGTGTCGAGCCCAATCACCTGATGCGCAGACAAAGTCTCCACTGCCTGCCGCAGTGCTTCTGCATCCCTGATAATTCGATAACGCGTGCTCATAATTGGTAGCACAGACTTCAGTCTGTGCTTTCAGTTAGTGGCATAGACTTTAGTCTGTGCTTTGGTTAGTTAGTAGCATGGACTTCGGTCTGTGCTTTCGTTTCTTCCCCTACCTTTGGGAGGGGTTAGGGGAGGGTGCGAAGCTTGACGCCCACAAGCCCTCTCTCCAACCCTCTCCCAAAGGGAGAGGGAGAAAGACTTCAAACTATAAAGTCTGTGCCACTTCACTCACTCTTGATCTACTTTGTTGAGTTTACTGTTGCGGAGGGGTTTCTGCGAAACGCAGGATGCGCTCGACGTATTTAGCAATCATGTCGGCTTCAAGATTTACCTCATCGCCAGGGTTGAGTTGGGAGAAATTTGTAACTTCCCAGGTTTTCGGAATGATGGCAACTTCAAAGTAATCATCAGTCAAGGCGGAAATGGTGAGACTGATCCCTTCCACAGCAATGGAGCCTTTGAAAACAAGATAGCGTGCAATTTCCCTGGGATATTCCAGGCGCACTGTCCATGAACCTTCATGATTGGCAACACTCAATAACTTTCCGCGCGCATCGACGTGACCCTGAACGACATGACCGCCGAGCCGCGTTATGGGCGTAACCGCGCGCTCGAGATTCACCGCAGTCCCGGGTCGCAAACTACCGAGCGTGGAGCGATCAAGAGTTTCGCGCGAAACATCCGCCGCAAACGAATCGGGATGAATATCAAGCGCAGTTAGACATACGCCATTAACCGCGAGCGAATCGCCGTGCTTGGTGTCTTCGGTGACGAGACGGGCTTCGATCGTCATGTATGCATTTTCGCCGCGCGGCTCGACGCTGCGCACG
>DASQPM010000469.1:0-6823 GCA_035643935.1 Pyrinomonadaceae bacterium
TGCGTCTGAAATCCGCAGCGAATCCATCGCAATGTCAAAATACTCGCGCTTTTGAATGCGGCTGCGCACGGCGCGAATGTAAGGAAGCACTTCGTCGACAGCGTCGGCTTTCTCCGCTGGCCGGTGCATATTTCGGTTGCGTACGGCCTGGTCAATTACAAACTGAATGTGCGGCTGGGCCTCGCTGCGCTGCCTTTGATACTCAATCAGGCCAAACTTTCTTATGAACTCATCCGGGTCCGTCCCGTCCGGAAGCACCAGCACCTTCACTTCTAAATCTTCCACCAGCAGTATTTCGATGGCCTTTTTTGCTGCCTGCACGCCGGCAGGGTCGCCATCATAATTGACCACTACTTTGCGGGCAAACCGCCCCACCAATTTCACTTGATCGGCCGTCAGCGCCGTCCCCAGACTCGCCACGACATTCCGAATACCGAACTGATAGGGCACCACCAGGTCCAAAAAACCTTCAACCAGAATGGCGAAACCCTGACGCCGAATCTCATCGCGCGTCAGGTTTAGTCCAAACAAGTTTCGACCTTTTACATATGCGGCGGTTTCCGGCGAGTTGATATACTTTGCGTCTTCGTCTTTCAACGTGCGTCCGCCAAACGCGATTGGCCTGCCCTGAATATCCATCACCGGAAAAATCAGGCGGCCGCGAAAGCGATCGTACGAGCCGCCCTCTTCCTTTTTAACGACAAGTCCGCTCTTGTCGATCTGTTCCTGTGGCGCTCCCTTTTGCCGGAGATAAATCGAAAGTGCGTCCCAACTGTCGGGCGCGTAAGCCAGGCGAAATGTTTGGCGCGTTTCGTCCGTGATTTCCCGGCGCTTGAGATAGTCACGCGCGATCTTTCCTTCCGCGCTCGATTCGAGCTGCTGCTCCCACCATTCAAGCGCCCATTTGTTTAGTTCGATGACCTGATCCGATTCGGCCTTCCTTGCTTCAAAGCGGCTGTCATCAATCAATTTGGGCAACGGCATTCCGCTTTTCTCGGCGACGATTTTGATCGCTTCCGGAAACGCGACCCGCTCCATCTCCATCACAAAGTTGAAGACTGATCCGCCCTTGTGACAGCCAAAGCAGTAAAAGATTTCTTTCGAGGGACTAACGGAAAAGGAGGGTGTCTTCTCTTTATGAAAAGGACAGCACGCCATCCAGTTTGCGCCCTTCTTCTTGAGCTGGACGTAATCCTGGATGACGCGAACGATGTCTGCCTGGCGCTTCAGATCGTCGATGAATGTTTGCGGGTAGCGCATTGTATTACTGTTTTAACTCGACCAGCGTTGCTCCGGAGCCACCTTGCTCCTGCGGTGCCGCCGTGAAGCGCGCGACGTGCGGATGATCTTTTAACAGCTCGGTTATTACCCGGCGTAGCGCCCCGGTCCCGTGCCCGTGAATTATCCGCACCTGGCTCAAACTTGCAAGCGAAGCTTCGTCCAAAAATTTATCAACCGCGTCAACCGCTTCGTCTGTCGTTCGTCCAATGACGTTTAATTCAGAGCGGCCGTTTTCCTGCGCAGCTTTTAAATGGAGTTCGGTGCGGCCTGACTCTCGCAAGCTCGCAAACTTTTCCGTTTTTGATTTTGCAGGCGACGACAGTTCAACACGTTCAAGATTCTCCAACTTCTCGCGGAAGCGAAGCGACTTAACGCGTACTTCTGCCTCGTCTCCTTTAAGGCTATCCACAATCCCTATCGAACCAAACGAGCGCAGTTTAACTTTATCGCCCACTGCAATCTCGCTATGCGCAGTCGGCCTATACTCTTCCTCGGCTGTCCGACTTTCCTCAAACTCTTTTTCTTTCTTCACGACCTGACCATCACGCATCACGCGAACGCCACGTCCGCTGGTGCTTGCAGGCGCAGCAGAAACCGCTTCCCTTTTGCCGCCCGCGCTGGTCGCGCGTTGCACTTCGCGTTTCAGCTCCGATACGCGTCGCTGCGCCTCGCGCTCAACTTTGAGACGCTCCGAGCGGTCCTGGATGGTGGCTACGAGCTCGCGCGAACGCTTTTCAAATTCGCGGACTGTTGTCTCCAGGCTCTTTTGAAACAGTTCCTGTCGCTCGCGCTCATGGCGTTCAGCTTTTTTGTCGAGTGATGCGAATTTTTCGGCCACGGCGGCGCGCTCTTCCTCAAGCGCGGCGCGCAAACTCTCGGCATCTTCTGCCTCGCGCTTGATGCGGCGCAGATATTCAACTGCCTGTCGCGTCGATTCCTTTACCGACTCCAAAGCCAGATCGATAACTTTGTTCGGGATACCGAAACGGCGCGCAATCTCGAGTCCCGAAGAAGAACCGGCAACGCCAAGAATTAAACGGTAAGTTGGCTGCAAAGTCTTTTCGTCAAACTCGACGCTCGCGTTGAGTACGTCCAGTTCATTGCCGGCATACATCTTCAAACCGCTGTAATGCGTCGTGGCCATGACTTGAGCGCCACAGGCGTTGCGGAAATGATCGACGACGGCAACGCCCAACGCCGATCCTTCTTCGGGATCGGTTCCGGTTCCCACTTCATCTAACAGGACGAGCGCCGGCGCCTGGCACAGTTCAATCATGCGCGCAATGTTTGCCACGTGCGACGTGAAGGTTGAAAGATTTGCAGCCAGCGATTGATGGTCGCCAATATCCGCAAGCACGGAAGCGTAAAACGGCACGCGCGCTTCGCGTGCAGGCACTGACAGACCAGACAAAGCCATTAACGAAAGCAGTCCCGCAGTTTTTAGTACTACTGTTTTGCCGCCGGCGTTGGCGCCGGAGATAACCATCGTGTTGTTGTTTTCGTCGAGTGAAAACGAAACAGGCACAACGGCGCCACCCGCGGCGCGGAGATTTTCTTCGAGTAGCGGATGGCGCGCTTGGACAAACTCAAGTCTGGAAGTGGCATAGACTTCAGTCTGGGCCTGCCCGGAAGCACCGACTGAAGTCTGTGCTACTTCGATCTCCGGAATCACGCCGGCAAACGTTTTCTGAAAAACCGCTTTGGCGTTTATGAAATCAAGTTCGGTTATGGCTGCCGCTGCCGCTTCAATCGCCGGCAGTTGCGCGCGCAACTCTTCAGTCAGCGCAAACAGGATTCTTGCTATCTCGCGTGCCTCTTCTTCGTGCAGCGACTGCAATTCGTTGTTCGCGTCAATGGTTTCCAGCGGCTCAACAAAAACTGTTGCGCCCGATGAGGAATAACCATGCGCCACGCCGGCCACGCGCGCGCGGTGATCGGATTTCACGGGAATCACAAACCGATCATTGCGCATCGTCACCAGTTCGTCCTGGATTGCCTCGCTTGATTTGCGCATCACGCTTTCCAGCGTGCGAGCTATGCGGGCACGCAAGACAGCGATCTCATGGCGGATGCGACTCAGTTCCGGGCTGGCGCAATCATCTATTTCGCCGCTCGGCAGAATCTTGTTTGCAATGCGCGCGATCAAACGATTGAGGTCGGTAGGGATTTTCTCAACCAGACTCCAGAGCACTGGCGACGCATCGCGTTCGGCGAGAATCGAAGCGCGCGCCGACATCGCCTGTTCGCACAACACGGAAAGCGCGAGGATCGCCATCGGCTCGAGTCCCAAGCCTGCAACTCGCAAAAGTGCGATTCGTTCCGCGGGCTCTTCCAACTCAGAAAAGCTCCAGACCACGCCGCGCTTTCTGAGTTCAATGCATTCCGCCAATGCTGCCAGCGCTTTCCCCAGCGCGTTGACATCCTCGAGGGGCGTTAACGTTTCCACGCGCACTCGTCCCATCGGCGTCTGCGCGCCGCGTCGCACCAGCGCCAGAAGTTCTTGATATTCAAGGATGGTGAATGCCTGATCGTGCATGAGACTCGCCAGTAACAAGGTGATGAGTGACGAGTGACCTAAGCAGGAGACTGTCTGCCAAACAAGATCTTGATTACGTGGTTTTGATTCTAACTACTGGCGCGGAATTTTCACAATCACGCTTCCCACATGGCTGGAATTTCCTACTGAGCCTCTTTTCATTGTGGGTCGACAAATACAGAACCGGGAGCGGTAGCGACCGGGTCAAAGCTACGATAAACATCTACATTACATGGATTGCCGAATACGGTAGCTTACGATGGCGATGAACTGCATGGTACGCAGACGCGGTCGCTACCGCTTCCGGTTCTGTATTCGTCGACTCACGGCAAGATAAAGTTCCGGTTGGTGGAAATTAGAAGCGGCGGCGGCGGCGCTCGCGACCCTGAATGGCGGCGGGGAAAAGTTCTTTTAGATTCAGGACGTTTATTTCATCGCCGTTGTGTTTGATAACTCTTCTAATCAGTTTGCCGTCAGCTTCCGTCGCCGCTTCGAAATCGCCATCATCCTGAGCAATTATGTCGCCCGGCTTGTCTATCGCCAGCGCCAGTTGGTCGTCACCGCGCAGCGCCAGAATGTATGACGAATTCTTCGAGCGGTGCGGCTGTCCCAACAATTGCGACAGATCCAGCACTGTGAACATGCGACCCTGGATACTGACGACGCCTAAAACCGCGGTGGGCGCGTGCGGCAGCGCTGCGGGTTCGCGCCACTCAGCGATAGTCATCACCTCGTCGGTGAATACAGCAAACCGATCCGGGCCCGCACTGAATAGTTGTAACGTTCGGGATTGTTGTTCCATCGCGCCAACATTATAGCGTCATCATCCTGCGACGGCCTCCTCCAAACCTTAACCGGGCATCCAGAAAAATCTCCGGTCATGGCAAGCAAAGTAACCGCAGGATACAATGGCGCGGCGGCTTCTTGTCTAATTCTTTTAAACTACTCCGCGCGTTAGCACAGACACGCAAATGTAACGAAAGGCTTTTTAGATGGATGAATTTGATCGTTATCGAGCCGACATGAACGAAAAGCTGCTCGGCAGCAATCATCTCGGCATCAAGCGGTTTTTTGCGCTCGACACGCAAGCCTACGAAGACGGGGCGCTGGACAAGCGGACTAAAGAACTTCTTGGTTTGGTCGCTTCAATCGTGTTGCGCTGCGACGATTGCATTACCTATCACATCAAACAATGCATCAGCGTTGGAGTAAGCCGCCCGGAGTTTCTTGACGCTTTCAACGTTGCGCTGGTGGTGGGTGGCTCGATAACCATTCCACACTTGCGCCGGGCCATCGATCGCCTCGATCAGGCCCTTGACGGCAAGGTGGACGATGCAACACCCCATGCGCACGAGTAACGTGCAACCTGTCTCCCCAAAATAGTCTCATACAGCTCAGCTTCAAGTATCGTGAAAACCAAAATCAATATCATCAGCTCAGTTTTGTTTATAGCTTTGGCGATCATTCTGTCGCCCACACTTTGTGCGAACAACATAACGAAAGGTCAGGACATGTCGGCACAGGAAACGACGCGCGTGCGCGCGCCCGAAATTACCGGTGGTCGCGGTTGGTTGAACACCGACAAACCGCTCTCGCTTGCCGCGCTCAAAGGCAAAGTCGTGCTGCTCGACTTTTGGACGTACGGCTGCATCAACTGTATCCATATCATCCCGGATCTCAAGAAGCTCGAACAAAAATACGCGAACCAGCTCGTTGTTATTGGTGTTCACTCGGCAAAGTTTGAGAACGAGAAGGACACCGAAAACATTCGTAGAATTATTTTGCGTTATGAAATAGAGCATCCGGTTTATAACGATGCTGAATTTAAACTTTGGCAAAACTACGGCGTGCGCGCCTGGCCCACGCAGTATTTGATCGATCCGGCAGGTTACATCATCGGACGTGTTGAAGGTGAAGGCAATGCGGAAATACTGGATCAAACGATCGCCAAGACCGTTGCCGAGTTTCGTAAACGCGGCGAGTTGAATGAAGAGCCGCTGAAGTTGACCTTGGAGCGCGCGAAAGTCGGCGACTTGCCACTGGCCTTCCCCGGAAAAATCCTCGCCGATGCCAGGAATGATCGTCTGTTCATTGCCGACTCGAACCACAACCGTATCGTCATTACCACACTCGATGGCACGTTGCTGGAAACTATCGGTACCGGCCAACGCGGTTCGGCTGACGGCGCTTTTGATAAAGCGACGTTTTATCGACCACAGGGAATGGCGCTTGATGGCGACAACCTTTACGTTGCCGATACCGAGAATCACTTAATCAGATTAATAAATCTCAAGACAAAGGCGGTCCAGACCGCCGCCGGCACAGGCCGGCAATCGCGTGATTATTTTCTGACTGGCCCGGCGCGAACTGTTAGCCTTAGTTCTCCCTGGGACCTGCAACTCGTTGCTCGCCAGCTTTTCATCACCATGGCCGGCATGCATCAGATTTGGAAACTGGATCTCAACAAGAATGAGATTTCGACTTTCGCCGGCTCGGGACGCGAAGCGCGCCTGGATGGACCACTGGTCGACGCCGGGTTTGCGCAGCCTTCAGGCATCACCTCAGACCGCAAGCGACTTTACATTGCCGATAGCGAGGCAAACATCATCCGCGCGATTGATCCAACCGCCGGCACAGTTGAGACGCTGGTTGGCGGTGATCTGTTTGAGTTTGGCGACATCGACGGCCGCGGCAACGACGTGCGGCTGCAACATCCGCTTGGGGCCTTTGCGTATGACGACAAGGTGCTAATCGCCGACACTTACAATCACAAGATCAAGGAGCTCGATCCAAAGGCGCGCACTGTTAAAACTTTTCTTGGCACCGGCAAGCCAGGACAGAAGGACGGTTCAACGGCAGCCTTTTATGAACCCGGCGGCTTGAGCGTAGCGAACGGCAAGCTTTACATCGCGGATACAAATAATCACGCGGTCCGTGTGGTGGATTTGAAGACTAGGGAAACTTCCACCTTGATGATCAATGGTCTCCAGCCTCCCACTGCATTGC
>DASQPM010000470.1:0-10020 GCA_035643935.1 Pyrinomonadaceae bacterium
CAACGGCACCCGCGATGAACGAACTACACGAAGCGAAAAACGCAATGATGTCGCTGCTTCGCGGGCCCAATTCGTACGTTGTAATTGCGGCCTTCGCTCCGACGCGGCAACCGGTTTTTGTTGCCGAGGCGCCGCCTACAAAAACTGGCGAGATTCTTTTCCGCACCCACAATTTGCTGGCCGAGCAAATTCAACCTGAGGCCGCTGTATGGACCACGCGGGATGATCAGGTCGTCTGCTCGATCGTCTCAACAGCGTCGCGCGGAAAAACTCTGCGTTGCACGACGCCAGTTTTGTTCTTTGAATCAGGAACTACGCGCGGTGCTCTGTTAGCAGACCTGCGGCTGGATTCCATTATCTCTTCTGCCGCCCGCCCGCTCGAGTCTTCGATTGCTGAAAACAAAAACACTTCACGGCGTTCGACTATCGTGTTGGTTGTTGATGACCAGGGCGAAATTGTTTACCACACCAACGCCGCGCTCAAGCATCAACAGGCACAACCATCGATGCCTTACTTTGCTCCTATTGAGGCGGAAATGGTTGCCGGTCATGCAGGAGTGAAAAGTTTCAATGCCGTGGATGGCGACCGCTGGCTGGCTGTGTACGCTCCGTTGCTGGAACCCAAATTATCGCTGGCCGTAGCGCGCAATTATTCGCTGGCGTCGCGAGATGCGCGGCGCTATGGCTGGATCGGCATTGCCCTGGCGTTGCTGGTTGGCTCGACGGCGGCCGTGTTCCTTACAAATTATTATCAGCGACGTACCAAAAGCATCGGCCGCGTTGCGGCTGGCGTGGACGAAATAGTCAAAGGCAAGTTAGACCACCGCATTGAGTTGCGGTCGAGGGATGATCTGCGACCACTTGCCGACAACGTTGGCCTGGTGACAAAGCAACTCCGTGATCAGATTGCGCGCGAAGCTGAAAGCCGGCAGTTTCAATCTTTCGTACGGCTTTCTGCGGTGCTCACCCACGATCTCAAGAACGCCATCGAGGCGTTGTCGCTGATCGTCAATAACATGGAGCAGCATTTTGAAAAGGAAGAATTCCGCGCCGACGCAATGCAATCTTTGACCGCCGCCACCGACAAACTGCGGGCGCTGGTGACGCGCCTGAGCAATCCGGTTAATACGTTAAGCGGCGAGCACAAGCGACCGCGGCCCGTCGATCTGGTGCCAATACTCAAGCGTGTGATTGCTATGACTGCGGAACCGGCGCGCGCTCAGCACGAGATCAAAATCAATTTGCCGGAAACTCTTTTTGCGCTCGTTGATGGCGACCGCATGGATAAAGTGATCGAAAACTTAATCATCAACGGGCTGGAAGCAATGGGCGACAGGCGTGGAACCCTAACCATCTCAGCCGGCGCAACTGAGACCGGCAAACCGTTTTTCAGTGTAAGCGACACTGGCGAAGGCATTAACGAGCGCTTCATTGCCGAGAGGTTGTTTCATCCTTTTACCACCACAAAGCGAAAGGGCGTGGGCCTCGGACTGTACACCTGCCGCGAAGTAATAAATGCAAACGGCGGCACGATCGAAGTTGATTCGCGGGTAGGTGCTGGTACAACTTTTAAGGTCGTGCTACCATCGGCCCCAATCGAACATGCGGTGAACAATCCCGCTTGATCAGCCTTACCCAGTTATCAGTCCAAGTAGTTAGCCCAGACGTTTCCAATCGATTTGTTCAGCGGCTGCGGCAGTCGTTTGATAGAAATTTGCGATGGGCCACGAAAGTCAAACTAAAGAATCTAGAGCAAAAGAAACTCTGCTGGTCGTCGATGACGACGAGTCAGTGCGGCGGGGACTTTACTGGACGCTTACCTCCGACTATCGCGTGCTCGAATCCGCTTCGCGTGAAGAAGCTGTAAAGCTGTTGCAGCAGGAGCGCATCGATCTGGTTCTCAGCGATTTGCATTTGCCGCCCAAAGTTGAAGACATTTCCGAAGGCCTGGCAATTATTCAGGCTGCGCGCGAGATGAACCCGCCGGTCCAGGTTGTAGTTATCACCGCCAGCAACTCGAAACGCGCGGCGCTGGAAGCAGTCAAGCGCGGCGCTTATGGATTCTTCGAAAAGCCGCTCGATGCCGCGGAAGTTCTGCACATCGTCAACCAGGCGGTGCGCATGCGCCGGCTGGAACTTGAAAACGCTCGTTTGCGCGACGAGCTGATAGGAGCGACAGGCTTTGGGCGTTTGATTGGTTCGAGTCCGGCACTGGAAAAAACTTTGAAGCAGGCCCGCGCGGTTGCAAACACCAGTGCCACTGTTTTGATTATCGGTGAAAACGGCACCGGCAAAGAGATGCTGGCGCGCGCGGTTCATGAAGAAAGCCAGCGCGCCCGTGGACCGTTTATCGGGGTGAGCTGCGCGGCGTTGCCTGAGTCGCTGATTGAATCGGAATTGTTTGGCCACGAGAAAGGCGCGTTTACCTCGGCCAATTATTCGCGGCAGGGGCGTTTTGAATTGGCCGATGGCGGTACGCTCTTTCTCGATGAGATTGTTGAGTTAACGCCGAACGTGCAGGTTAAGCTGCTGCGAGTTTTGCAGGAGCGCGCGTTTGAACGCGTCGGCGGTACAAAGACTTTGACAGTTGATATTCGTCTCATCGCGGCCAGCAATCGCGACCTTGAAACGGAAGTGGAAGCCGGAAACTTTCGTCGCGATCTCTTTTACCGGCTAAACGTGGTGCCGTTAGTGCTACCGCCCCTGCGCGAACGCGCTGAAGACATTCCAAGCCTGGCAGCACATTTCGCCGCGAAAGCAGCCGAGAAACATGGTCGTGCCACGCCGCAATTGCAACCGGCATTGGTGGATTCGCTTTACGAATATGAGTGGCCGGGTAATGTGCGTGAGCTGGAAAATTTGATGGAGCGACTGGTGCTGCTTGATCGCGGCGCGACGCTGGGGCTGGAATTTCTTCCGGAGAAAATGCTGAAAGTGATGCCCGCTCCGGGCGTGTCAAGCGATAAGACGTTTGAGGGCGCAGTCACGGCTTTAAAGCGGCGGCTGATCGTTACCGCACTCGAAGCCGAAAACGGAAACAAGGTCGCCGCTGCTAAACGCCTCGGCATCAGCCGATCGTATTTGCACCGGCTGATTAGTGAATTTGGAATCCAGGCGCGCACCAATAGCAGCGCTATGTAAGAACAGCTATAATTCGCATCCCAGGGAGAAAGCGAAACGAATGGCTGAAACGATCAAATGCAAACATTGCGGCGAGAAAAGACCGGCGCTTGGTTTTTCTCCGTTTCCGAATGAGTTGGGCCAACGCATTGCCGGCGAGATTTGCCAACCGTGCTGGAGCGGCTGGTTACAAAAGCAAACACAAATCATCAATCATTACGGCCTCGATCTAACCAACCCGGACGCGCAGAATTTTCTGTTCGACAATATCAAGGGATTTTTGTTTGGCGAAGCGCCACCGTTAGAAGCGGAAATCGATACCACCAAAGAAGGCACGGTCAAGTGGTAAGGATGAAGGGTAACGGCGGAAGGCTGAAATGAGAGCTTTTCTAAGTAGCGGGTCCGTTTAGGTTGTTATATCGACTTATCATTGGGACTGCGAGCGTTTGGGACGCGAAGCGATCTCATTAGCACCGTGGCTTCAGCCCGGTGGTCAAGTTCTTCAAATGATTCCTGAACCGTTTCCAACGGCTTCTCCTGCTTCTCCTGCCAACAAAAACCGTTAGAAACGGTTCCTTGTTAATTCCGGCCTGTTATCACCGGGCTGAAGCCGCGGTGCTAATAAGATCGCTCCGCGTCCCCGCCGCCTTCATCGTTTTCTTTTGTTGGCCCAATCGTTGCTGTAGTTTTCTGCACTAGATGAAACCTGACTTGCCGGTAGTGCGTAACAGCGTGGGACTCCCCGTCCGTTTTGTTTTACTTAACATTGCTTTCTAAGCTAAGCTCAAAATTCTCAAAAAAAAGCGCTTTCCGAAATGGATCTGATCAGGAGGAACTAACTTTTGTTCAATCGCACCCCGCTCAATTGCCTCTTTAGCTCTGCCATGTTTCTGGCGCTTGCGCTCGGCGTTGTAACGATCGCTCGCTCCCAGACGAAGCTGCTTCGTTTTCCGGACATCTATGGCGACCGGGTGGTTTTCACGTACGGCGGTGATCTATGGACCGCGCCATCTGCGGGTGGCTCGGCGGTGCGCCTGACATCCCATCCGGGCATGGAGATCTTTGGCAAGTTTTCCCCTGACGGGAAGTGGATTGCTTTTACCGGCCAGTACGATGGCGATGAGCAGGTTTATGTCGTGCCGGCGACGGGTGGCGTGCCGCGGCAACTTACTTTTTATCCGGCAAAGGGACCTTTGGCGCCGCGCTGGGGTTGGGACAATCAGGTGTATGGCTGGAGCCGCGACGGCAAGCGAATCTTTTTCCGCTCGCTGCGTGATTCATGGGCGCTGCCGATTGCGCGGCTTTACTCAGTTTCGCTTGAAGGTGGACCGGCAGAAGTGTTGCCGATGCCGGAAGCAGGCTCGGGCGATTATTCTCCAAACGCGGATCAGATGGTCTATTCGCCGCAGTCGCGGGATTTCCGATCCGAGAAGCGTTACGGCGGCGGCCAGGCGAATGCGCTTTACACTTTCGATCTAAAAACCTATGAGACCAAACGAATCACTGAAGGTCCTCGCGCCACACGCGATCCAATGTGGATTGGCGACAAGATCTACTTCAATTCAGATCGCGATGGACACTTTAATTTGTATTCTTACGACATCCCTAGCGGCAACACCACTGAAGTAACCAACAACAAAACGTTCGACGTGCGTTGGCCCAGCTCGGATAACGAAGACCGAATTGTTTACGAGTTAAATGGTGAGCTTCAGGTTCTCGATACCAAAAGCAGTCGCAGCACCCCCATTTCGATTACCGTTCCCGATGAGGGTTTGTCGCGCCGGCCCAGCCACATTCCTGTTTCTGGTTTTATCGAAGCAGTCGGCTTGAGTCCGAAAGGCGAGCGCGCGCTGTTTGCCGCGCGGGGCGATATTTTTACGGCGCCAATCGAGAAAGGCCCAACGCGCAACCTGACCCATTCGTCAGGCGCACATGATAAGTGGCCTGCATGGTCTCCCGACGGATCGCGCATTGCCTACATTTCCGATCGCACCGGAGAAGAAGAGTTGTACGTCATACAGCAGGACGGCTTGAAGCCTGCGGAACAAATCACCAGCGGCAGCCAAGCCATGCGTTATCAGCCTGAATGGGCGCCGGATGGCAAGCGCATCGCCTTTGGTGACAAAGACGGAAAGATTTATGTGGTAACGCTTGCGGATCACAAAATGATTGAAATTGCCGACGAGCCGCACGGCCAGGTTCGCGATTACGTGTGGTCGCCGCGGGGAAACTTTCTTGCCTTTAGCATGAATGCGAGTCCCAATCGATTTTCGGCCATCTATGTTTGGGGCGTGTCTGACGGCAAGCTGCGTCGCGTCACCGATGACATGTTCAATTCCTATAGTCCCGCATGGGACCCGCAGGGAAACTATCTTTACTTTCTCAGCGATCGGGAATTTCAACCGCAGATCTCACAAATAGAATTCAACTATGCGACCAACCGCACGGCCTACATTTACGCGATGGCTTTGCGCAAAGACGTCAAGCATCCCTTTCCGCCTGAAAGCGATGAAGTGACCATTGGCAAACCTGACGAGACGCCAAAGCCGACAGGCACGCCTCCCGGCGAAGAGCCGAAAGCGCCCGCCAAAGACATTAATAAGGAGTTGAAACCGCCGGTGAAGGAGCCGGTAAAAGAACCTACTCCAGAGGCGGAGAAAACGGCGACGCCGGCGCCGGGCGAACCGAAATCCGAAACGATCGTGAAAGCGCAAGCACCGCTGACGATCGATTTCGACGGTATCGGTGCGCGCGTGGCACGCGTTCCAGTGGGCGCAGACAACTATGGCGGCATCTCGGCAAAGACCGGCCATTTGATCTACGCGGTTGGTTCAGCTTTTTACTATGGCCGCCAGGGCGATCGTCCTACCGTCTTGAAAATTTTTGCCTTTAAGGATCGTAAGGAATCAACTATTGCCGAAGACATTCGTGGCTACACAATGTCTGATGACGGCTCAAAAGTGCTGGTCGCGCAAGGGCCGGGCTACAACATTTACGATGCCACGCCGCAGGGCGACAAGACGAAGAAACCGGTGCCCACTTCAGGCATGTTTGTGGATCGAGTTCCCGCCGAAGAGTGGAACCAGATCTTCAACGAAGTGTGGCGGCGTTATCGCGATTTCTTTTACGTGCCGAATATGCACGGCTACGACTGGGTTGCTTTGCGTGAGCAGTACAAGCCATTGCTGCAATACGTCGCCCATCGTTCCGATCTCAACTATGTCATCAGCGAAATGATTTCGGAGTTGACGATTCAGCACGCTTACATTGAAGGCGGCGATTTCCAAATTCCGCCGCGGCCGCGCAGTGGTTTACCCGGCGCGCGTTTTGAGCTCGACAAGCAGTCGGGCCGCTATCGCATCTCTAAAATTTTCGAAGGCGAAAACGAAGAAGACATTTATCGCTCGCCCCTTCACGAAATCGGCGTCAACGTCAACGTCGGCGACTACGTGCTGGCGATTGACGGCGAAGAGTTGAAAGGCAGCGACGATCCGTTTCGGCTGTTGCGGTTCAAGGCCGACAACCCTGTCTCATTGACAGTCAACAGCCGGCCATCGTTCGACGGCTCGCGCATCGTTTCTTATCGTCCGGTTACTGACGAAGGAAACCTGATTTATCTCGACTGGGTAAATCAGAACCGGCGCAAGGTGGACCAGGCCACCGGCGGGCGCGTTGGCTACATTCACATTCCCGACATGGGCGCCAACGGTATTCGCGAGTTTATCAAATGGTATTACCCGCAGATTCGCAAAGAAGGATTAGTCGTCGATGTGCGCGCTAACGGTGGTGGCAACGTTTCGCGCATGCTCATTGAAAGACTGCGGCGAAAGTTGCTGGGAATTAACTACGAACGCACGGATGATGACGCGATTACGTATCCGGACAGTGTATTTATTGGCCCGATGGTCGCCCTGCTGGATCAAAACTCGGCATCGGATGGCGATATCTTCCCCTACATGTTTCGCAAAGCGGGGCTTGGGCCGTTGATTGGCAAACGTTCGTGGGGCGGCGTTGTCGGCATTCAAAACCGCGGGCCACTAATCGACGGCGGTACGATCTTCGTCCCCGGATTTGGGCTGGCTGATGAAAATGGCAATTGGATCATCGAGGGCCACGGTGTCGATCCGGACATCGAGATTGATAACGATCCGAAGTCGGAAATTGAGGGACGCGACGCGCAACTCGAACGCGGCATCGCGGAAGTGATGGCGCGGCTTAAGACTCCGGTGAAGTTGCCGCCTAAGCCCGCTGGTCCAATAAAGACTATTCGATAGGAAGACTGCCGGTTGTCCTGACAGAGGTTTTGCTGACTATCCGACGAACTTTATTGTTCGCTTTACATCGGCGGCGACACACTAAGGTTCGTCGGACAAATCAAGTCCCGCAAACAATTCATCAATCGAAACCTTCCAACCAGCCAAGACTCTCGATTCCGCGTACTCACCCTTGGCAAAACTCTGACGCTCCCACTCGGGACGTCCCTGGTTACTGTCTGCATAACGAACTTCGATCGTCATGGTGACGGAGTCTATTATCCACAGCTCACGTACACCCAGGGCAAGGTATGTATCGGCCTTGGTGGTTCGATCGTAAATGGCTGTGCGCTTAGACGAATATTCAAAAACGATATCGGCTGACGGGCGCTTCTGGCCCATCTGTTCGCCTAACGCCTGTGACACGTACATCATGTCCGGCTCAAGATACGTACCCATTTCTTCGTCAATATAAATTCCTTCGCGCGGATGGTGGACCTCGCCCTCGATTCCATTTTTCAGTAGGTACCCAACCAACAACTTGTTCAGACGAGAGTCGATGCTGCCGTGCGGCGGAGCTGGCGGTGGAACCATGAAAAGCAACCCTCCAATCAAATCGTAGTGATAACGATCTTCGGGCTCAGCCAGGTCCCAAAATTCCTGGAGGGTGTAACGGCGTAAGAGTGGCGAGAAAAAGGGCTGCTGCGGAACTTCGACTGACTGCATTAAATCCTCCTCTTTCACTTGAGCATCCTAACACCATTGTTCGCTCTGTCAACGATTGACCTCCTAAGTCTGCGGAGAACGAATGCTAGAGAATCTACAACTTGGAAATCGGTCAGACAGTTAACCCTTCACCAGCAACTTCTCCTGCGGCAACATCGCCGGCATTCCTTTGTGTTGCCAGCAGCGCACTGGTCCATGCACTCGCCGCGAGCATGGCGTTCCTTTCTTAGTGCGCGCGCCACAAATGTAGACGTCTGCCGCAATCGTGTTCATGGCAGGCGTTGAAGCCGCGCCAGGAGCAGAGGCAGTTGACGACACAGACTGCGAATTGTTAAGCGGCGAATCGGATCGTCTTTCGATTATTAGTGGCGGCAGCGCCGGCTGGCGTGTTCGTCCCAGCAGGTATCCCGAGCTAATGAGCGCCAGCGAGATTAGGAGCAGAGGAACAAAGCGCTCTCTTCTTAAGCGATGCGCGCAGATGTCACAAAACCGGCGGCTGGTCCAGAAATGCCAGCGCAAGCGGATCAGTTTGTTGCCACACTCGCAACAGAAGTTTGGCTTGTACACGGCGCGGTTCTCCGCGTTCGGGTTTTGACTGACTGGTTAAAAGCGGCGGGTGATTGACCTGGAAACTTAAAGGGTAAGAACATTATATGCCGGACGCGGCTTCACGCGAATTGTTTCAACGTTTTCAACCGATTCTATTCGCCGCTTTTGCTCGAATCTCGCGGGCGGCAAGCAACGCAAGTTCCTCTTGTCGCGTCGGAACAAGTCGTTTCCCTTAATTACGTCCAGGCGAATTGCAAAAGCACAAGTTGCACGGGCATACTCTTCGCTCATCCGCAACCCAAAGTTATGAATACATCGCGATTTTTCAAAGCAAAACAGCAATCTTCGTTCACGCTGCTTGCAGCGCTGTTCGTGTTTAGTCTTCTTCCCAGCACGGCGCGCGCCCAGCAGCCGGACGAGGTGGTGCGTACCGACATTGCGCTGGTGCAGTTGAGCATCGGCGTCGTCGATGCGCGCGGGCGCGCTGTCACCTCGCTTTCGCGAAACGACTTCACGGTTTATGAAGACGGAGTGAAGCAGCCGATTCTTAACTTTGAACCAACTGACACCCCGTTCAGTTTGGTGTTGCTGCTGGACACTTCGGGCTCGACCGTAAATTTTCGCCAGCAGTTGAAACAGGCGGCGGGACGATTTCTCGATGCGCTGGGGCCGGAGGATCGAGTGGCGGTTATTCAGTTTAATGCGAAAGTAAAAAACCTTTCGGGATTCACAGCGGACCGGAAAAAATCTGCGTACGCAATTCAGCTTGCTGAGGGCGCCGGTGAAACTCACTTGTACGAAGCGCTGTCGCAATCGCTGCGCGAACTGGACAAGGAAGGAAAGCGACGGAAGGCAATTGTGGTTTTGACTGACGGGCTCGACACCTCGATGCGCAATGCGGATCGTGCTTCTGCTTCACGCGCGCAAACCGATGCGGAAGCAGTCGCTTCCATCGATCCCAAAGCGAGTGCGGCGTTGAATTCGGTTTTGACAACAGCCGATCGCGAGGGTGTGACCATTCATCCGCTGGCATTGCCGTCCGGCGATCCGAAGCGTTTGCCTTTGCCGGATCCGGTTATTACCGGAATCTACAGCGCCGCGCGCGCGCGTTTGCAAAATCTGGCGGATCGCACCGGCGGCCGGTTCAACGAGATTCAGCGGCTGGATCAGATGGCAAAGCTTTATGTGGAAGTGGCGGCAAATCTGCGAACGCTTTACACAGTGGGTTATCAGCCTCACAGCGGACGCGTGCGCGACGGCAAGTGGCATGAGATACGCGTTGAAGTAACGCAACCGGAGCTGGTTGCCCGCACCAAGCCTGGATATTTCGCGAGGTAAGGGAGAATAGTGCTGAGTACTGAGTGCTGAGTAC
>DASQPM010000471.1:0-2917 GCA_035643935.1 Pyrinomonadaceae bacterium
GGAACGATCTTCTGCGCCGTGCCTGTCTTGCCTCCAGTGTTAACGCCGGCCGCTACCACAGGTGCAAAAACTCCGCGCGCCGTACCTCTGGCGCCACCGGTAACGCGACCCATGATGCTACGCAGCGTCGCGGCTACTTGAGGCGACATCACTTGCTTGAACATTTCCGGCGGGCGACTGAATTCAATCCTGGGCTTCATCAATCGTCCATCCATGTTTGCAATTGCAGCCGCAGCCAGCGCCATTTGAAATGGTGTCATCTGGCCCGCGTACCCCTGACCGTAACCCATCAGCGCCAGGTCGTACCTTGTCACACCCTTACCAGTGACGATGGTGGCTTCGCGCGGCGCCAGGGCACGCTTGACCGCTTCGCTGCTGGCGTTCCAAATCTCTGGCTCTTTCCGTCCACGCAATGCTTCGGTGGGCGTGTCGTAAGTGCCAATGCCCAGCAGTTGGGCAGCAACTTTCAGCCGCTCGGCGCCGAGCTTGACACCCATTTGCGCGAAGTATTGATTGCACGAAACTTCAAAGGCGGTGTCGATGCCGATGCGTCCGTGCACTTCGCCCGCGCCGCCGTCGTCAAAAATCGCGTTTGCGCCCGGCGCCGCAACATAGCCCCCGCCGCTACAGGTGAACTGCGTGTTCTGTTCACCCGCGAGAAAAGCGGCCGTCATGGTCACGGTCTTAAAAGTCGAGCCGGGAATGTAATAAGCGCCGAGTGCCCGACTCACCAGCGGGCGGTCGCGTTGGTTGGCTTCGAGCTTAATCCAGGTGGCTTCATCTTCCACTTCTTTCAAGCTGTACGATGGCTCGCTATACAGCGCCAGCACTTCACCAGTTTGTGGATTGAGCACGACCACGGCGCCGTGCTTTCCTTTCAACTGGTCCAGGGCGGTCTGTTGCAGGTCGCGATCGATGGTTAAGCGAACATCGGTGTTGCCTTTGATGTTGATGGTCTGGCCCCTGGCAACTTCGAGCGCTTCGGGAAGCGCGCCGCTTTGCGTTCCAAACAGCGCGCGCTCAAGTCCCGGATCGCCGCGATCGGAACCAAAGATCTGGGCCATCGCCTGGTCCATGGGGTAGTCGCGATAAATGTTGCCGCCGGCATCGCGATGATATAACGCCAGGGCGTTTTCGAGCTTGCCGCTGCGATCCAAAATCCAGCCGCGCAATGTCGATTCAGAGAGGCGCCGGTTGCGCAAATCTTTATAACTAAGTTCCTGGAACTTTTCGTTGTTCTCCGCCGCATAGTGGGCCCAGTAAACATGAAAACCGAAAACACCCATAGCCAGCAACACGAATAGCCATCGCAACGCGCGCAGTCCGCGATTGGTTGAGGTCGAACCGAGACGCCGCTTGACCGCTTTCGGCAGATCTTCAGCGACTGCGAGGGGAGTGATGACGCCGCGGCGCCGGTTTCGGAGAAGCGACACCAGCAAAAGCAAACCGATTAGTGTTAGTCCGGCGAGATAAATTAGCGTCAGGATCGCCGGCACTCTTTCCGGCACGGTGACGGATGGAACGGGAGTAGCTGATTGAAGGAACAGCAACAGTGTCATCGTTAGTTAGATTAAACGTTGAGCGGCAACCATTGAGTCTGGTGAATTCATCTTCCAGGTGGAGCAGTTGAATTTGTTTTCGCTCCAGAGGAGCGAGATGTTTATAGCTACGAGCACACACCCCAAAGATCTCGCTCCGTTAGGAGCGAAACCTGCCAGC
Organism: Pyrinomonadaceae bacterium; assembly: GCA_035643935.1. Taxonomy (GTDB): domain Bacteria; phylum Acidobacteriota; class Blastocatellia; order Pyrinomonadales; family Pyrinomonadaceae; genus PSRF01. The sequence continues at coordinate 1,720 of DASQPM010000471.1, forward strand.
GGAACCTCTGTCGAGGCAGGCAAAAGCGATTGCGCTCCTACGGAGCACCTGAATAAGAAAACAATCGCCAGGCTATAAACATCTCGCCCCGCTGGGGCGAAGCAACAAACAATGTTCTGTTGCGTTTCCAAGTTAGGATTCGCGTTTTGCCCAACGCGGCAGGCGAACGCTAAAACTTATTCATTTCTCCGAAAACGAACTTCGACGTCGCCAAATCCCACCACGTCGCCATCCACGATCTGCCGCGCTTCACCATACGAGATGCGACGGCCGTTTATAAAAGTTCCATTTGTCGATCCAGTGTCGGCGACCAGCAATGTTCCCTGTTGATTCATCAGCAGCGTGGCATGAATTTTAGAGACGCTTGTATCGTGCAAAGAAAGCTCGTTATCAGTGGCGCGTCCTACATTCAAACGACGGCCACCAGGCTTGAACACGAGCGGCACTTCACGAGTGCCATCACTCATCGTTACGCGCGCCGTCACGCCAACGTCGGGAATCGGCGGCACCCCCTTTGGCGGTGTGGGCAAATGCCGCGCGCGCTTTTCTTCATCTTCGCGCCGCAGCTTTTCTTCGAACTCGCCGAAGGTCGGGTCAACGGTAATGCCGCTGGTAAATATATCTACTTCCGTTTCGACTTTTACCGGCGCCAGCGTGCGATAACGATGATCGTTTATGTGGTCGATCGCGGCGGCCAGGACTTCAGTCTCAAGGTCTTTGATTATTTCCGCGGGCGCTTCCGAGTGTGTGCCCCATTCGACCTTCAATTTCAGGTGATGGGGCGCAATGCGGCCATTGCGACCTTCGTCGCGCACGCGGTCGTCGATAGTTTTCTTCATGCGCTCGATGAGTTGCGAAGTTGTCAAACCACCCTTAGGCGCGATAGTGCGCCCAAATTTGCGGTCGACTACTTCGCCCATACTTTCCAGCACGCGCCGCAGCAAACGCTCAGGCAGGGCTTCTTCGCGTTTCTTTTTCTTGGGCTGATTGATTTCGTCTGCCATCGTTTGCAAAAAACGCAGCTCCGTTACGCTGCGCACAAAAACAAACAACTAAACTGCTTCGGGGAACGAGGCTATTCTACTTTAAACACGTCCAGGGATAAACAAAGCTGATTGGTTCGTAGTGTCCCAATTTCGCAGCAAGTGTCCGATAAACTAAAGGAAGCTCTGAACAAGTGGTCAACTCCTTGGAGTGC
>DASQPM010000472.1:0-10384 GCA_035643935.1 Pyrinomonadaceae bacterium
ATTTGCTCAACCGGCGAAAGCGGATTCAAAACGCGGCGCATCACCCAGATGCGGTTCAAGTCTTCCTTGCTGAGCAACAACTCTTCTTTTCGTGTTCCCGAGCGCTGCAAATCAATAGCCGGGAACAGGCGTTTGTCGCTCAAGCGTCGATCGAGATGGATTTCCGAGTTGCCGGTGCCTTTGAATTCTTCAAAGATGACGTCGTCCATGCGTGAGCCGGTGTCGATCAGCGCGGTGGCGATGATCGTTAGCGAGCCGCCTTCTTCAATGTTGCGGGCCGCACCAAAGAACCGCTTGGGACGTTGCAGCGCATTTGAATCAATACCGCCGGAAAGAATCTTGCCGCTGGGCGGCACAACCGCGTTGTGCGCGCGCGCCAGACGGGTAATCGAGTCGAGCAGAATAACGACGTCGCGCTTGTGTTCCACCAGGCGCTTCGCTTTTTCAATCACCATGTCGGCGACCTGTACGTGGCGCGTCGGTGGCTCGTCAAAGGTCGATGAAATAACTTCGCCGTTCACCGAGCGCTGCATGTCGGTAACTTCTTCCGGCCGCTCGTCGATTAGCAGGACAATCAAGGTCACTTCCGGATGGTTGGTAGTAACGGAGTTTGCGATCGTTTGGAGCAACATTGTCTTGCCGGTGCGCGGCGGAGCGACGATCAATCCACGCTGGCCCTTGCCCAGAGGCGTAACCAGATCGATAACTCGCGCCGAGAGATTCTCCGACGTAGTTTCCATCTTCAACATCTCTTCCGGATACAGCGGCGTCAGGTTGTCAAAGAAAACTTTCTCGCGCGCCTGGTCCGGCGATTCGAAGTTAATCGCTTCGACTTTGATGAGGGCGAAATAACGTTCGCCTTCCTTGGGTGGACGAATCTGGCCACTGACGGTGTCGCCGGTGCGCAGATCAAATTTTCTGATCTGTGATGGAGAGACATAAATATCGTCTGGGCCGGGCAGATAGTTGTATTCGGGCGCGCGCAGAAAACCAAAACCATCCGGCAGCGTCTCGAGCACGCCTTCGGAAAAGATCAGGCCGCTCTTCTCCGTTTGCGCCGCCAGGACCTTGAAGATCAATTCCTGTTTGCGCATACCCGTGGCGCCGGGCACGTCCATGCCCTTGGCGATATTCGTCAGCTTTGAGATGGACATTTCCTTGAGGTCGGCGAGGTTTAGAAAGCCTTCTTCCTTACCGCGCCGCTCTCCGCCATCTCGTTCGGGAGCTTCCGCAGTCGCTACCGATGCGCCGTTATCTGTATTGTCGTCGTTATTTGAATTCGACGAGCGTGAACGAGTTCTCTGTGACATATCAATTGATTCCTAATTAATTCGTAAGCGTTTGTTTTCTGCCGCGATTGAATTTTGTTTAGCTTTGGAGGTTAGAACTTGAAAACTCAGGGCATCCCTGTTGCGGGTGAACCCTGCTCGTCGTTTAGCGGCGAGGCGGCCGAAACACTCTCTTCACAGACTCGCTGCAATTTGCCTCGATACCCAATGACTGAAAGGGGACTTACGCGTTTGATGCAATGTAGTTGGCCATCCGTGGTCTGGAAGAAGCTCGATTAACAAAGGGGCTTGAGAATTTTGAGCACTTAGCGCTCGATTTAAAATATGGAAGGCCATTCTTAACCGATCCGCAATTTCTAATCAAGGCCTGACCGTTAAAAATCAGCCAGGGCTTTCTCAATCCTGCGCCAAAGTTCGTCCCGCCCGTTTCCGCTCTTCGCTGAAAAAGCTATCACGGTTGCTGCTTTGAACACGCGGCGCGCGCGCTCCAAACTCGTTTTCAAATCGCTGTTAGATAGCTTATCGGATTTTGTGGCAACTATTAAGCTTGGCTTGGCGCTGTGCGCAAGCCATTCGTGAAGCTGCAAATCCAAGTTTGTGGGTTCGTGGCGCGAATCTACGAGCTGAATTGATAGCACAAGCTGTTGCCGCTTTGCAAGGTAGCTCGTAACCATCTCGCCCCAACCTAATCGCAATGATTTTGGCACGCGCGCATAACCAAAGCCCGGAAGGTCAACAAAACGAAAGCTATTGTTGATGTCAAAGAAATTCAACGACTGCGTGCGGCCAGGAGTGTTTGACGTGCGCGCCAGACCGCGAGTACTCAGCAGGGAATTGATGACGCTTGATTTCCCAACATTAGAGCGGCCCATGAAAGCGATCTCAGGTTTTGCCTCCCGGGGCCAGTCACTCTCCTGGAAAGAGCTCTTCAGGAATTCGGCGCTGGTAATTCGCATGCTTTGACGAGAGCTTTGGATTTTCCCGATGTTCTCTCTGCTCTCTGTGTCTCCGTGGTGGGTGGTTGTCGGGGTTCATTCACCATAAAGACACAGAGGACACTAAGGTTGCACAAGGGAAAGGTCTCCAGGAAACTAGTCGATTACACTCTACCTTTTGCCTACCAAAGCTCTGGTTCAAATCTGAATCGCCTATGAAGCAGACGCAGCAGTCGCCGCCGCTTGCACCTTTGCCGTGCGTTCCTCGCGCATGGCAGCGAATTGCTTCATACGCGCTCTCATGGTTGTGATCTTTTCATCGATGTTGGGAATGCGCTTCACGACCGTTTCGAGATTGTGCAGGAAATCGGGCGAGCCAAACATCGCGCGAATTTCTTCAATGACCGGCTGTATCTTTGCGTAGATGAAGATGTGCTCGCCATTTGTTTCATTAAACAACTGCTCGTCGATCGCGCCGTTGTTGACCATCGCGGCAGCCATGTCCCAGTAGGAAATGACCATACGATAGTGGCCGCTGTGCTCACCGAGGAGCGCATCGATTACATCTTGAACGCTGGTCGGGTTGAAAGTGAAGAACCAGTTGCGCGCTTCACGCATAGTTGCTTCTCGTCTCAGGTCGTAAAGTTTTAGAATCAGATCTGCATCGTCGTGTTTACTCATTCTCATGTCCTCCCGGGGTTGTTATGATTAGTGAGCTTGCAGGCAAAATCATGTAGGACAGACTTTCCAGTCTGTCCCGCTCTAGAGCTCAGGCTACAGCGCGTCTTTGGTTTGACGGCCGATCCAAAGCTGAACTCTAAACCCTGCTTGAATGGAAAAAAGTATTAGCTTGTTTGAATGCCTTGCGATGGCGGTTCCGGCGTCCAAAGCGGCGGCGTCTTCGCTTCATCGGGAGCGGCGGCCTCGGTTGGAACCGGTTCTTCGAGGGCAAGCGCCAGCACGTCATCAATCGTTTCCACTAAGTTGATGCAGAGCGCATTGCGAACTTCTTCTGGAACCTCCGGCAGATCCTTTTCATTGTCTTTCGGAAGAATGATGGTATCAATGCCGAAACGATGGGCGGCAAGCAGTTTTTCCTTCACCCCGCCAATCGGCAACACGCGACCGCGCAAAGTGATTTCACCGGTCATCGCCACATTTTTTCTCACGGCTGCACGCGTCAAAGCGGAGGCCATGGCAGTGGCCATCGTAATTCCCGCCGATGGACCATCTTTAGGAATGGCGCCTTCCGGCACGTGAATGTGCAAATCGCGTTTGCGAATAAAGTCGAGGCTCAGGCCGATGCGCTCGGCGCGAGCTTTAATGCAGGTCAAGGCTGCCTGCGCCGATTCCTGCATAACATCGCCCAGCTTGCCCGTCAGCATTACACCGCCGCGGCCTTTGGTAAGCGTGGCTTCGATCTGTAGAACTTCTCCGCCGATTTCGGTCCAGGCCAGTCCGGTGGCCAGTCCAATTTCGCTTTCCGCGGCGACGCCTTGTTGGCGAAACTTGATTGGGCCCAGCATCTCGCGAACGCGATCGGCGTCCACAGTTTCCTTATGTTCTTCACTCAGGTTGTCGGCGACAAAGCGACGCGCGAGTTTGCGACAACAGGAGCCAATCTCGCGCTCCAGATTGCGCACACCGGCTTCGCGGGTGAAGTGTCTGATGACTTCCAACAGACCATCGTCCGTGAACTCCAGCTGCTCCACCTTAAGTCCATTGGCCTCGGCTTGTTTTGGAACCAGATGGCGTTTGGCGATTTCCAACTTCTCGCGCTCGGTGTAACCCGACAGCCGCAGGATCTCCAGCCGATCCTGCAAGGCCGGCGGTATCGTGTGCAGCACGTTTGAAGTGGCGATAAAAAATACTTTCGACAGATCGTATTCGACGTCGAGGTAGTGGTCCTGGAAAGTATGGTTCTGTTCCGGATCCAAAACTTCGAGCAGCGCCGCGCTCGGATCGCCGCGGAAATCAGCACCCAGTTTGTCGACTTCATCAAGCAGCAGGACAGGGTTAATCGTTCCCGCCTTCTTCATCATCTGAATGATTTGGCCCGGCAACGCGCCGATGTAGGTGCGGCGATGACCGCGAATCTCAGCTTCGTCGCGCACACCACCGAGCGACAGGCGCACGAACTTTCGGCCCGTCGCGCGCGCAATCGATTTACCCAGACTGGTCTTGCCAACTCCCGGCGGGCCAACAAAGCAGAGAATTGAACCCTTGGGATTCTTCACCAGTTGTCTGACGGCAAGATATTCAAGAATGCGTTCCTTGATTTTTTCCAGGCCGAAATGATCTTCGTTGAGAACTTCTTCCGCCTTGGTCAGGTCCTTAATCTCTTTTGACTTCTGTTTCCAGGGCACGCTCACGAGCCAGTCAATGTAGGTGCGCGATACAGTCCCTTCGGCGGACATCGGCGGCATGGCTTCCAGCCGATGCAGTTCCTGCATCGCCTTGGACTTTGCCTCTTCAGTCATACCGACTTCTTCGATCTTCTTCTTCAGGTCTTCGAGTTCGGCTTTTTCATCCTTGCGGCCCAGCTCTTTGTGAATCGCTTTGATTTGTTCGTTGAGGTAATACTCTTTCTGCGCCTTCTCCATCTGCCGCTTCACCCGCGTTTGAATGGTGCGATCAAGCTGGCGTTTCTCGATCTCAAGCTCAAGTAACTCAATCAAGCGCTGCAGGCGGGCCTGCGAAGAAAACAATTCCAGTAGTCCTTGCTTGTCCTCGACGGAGATGCGCAACTGCGAAGCCAACGCGTCGGCAAGGTGCGATGGATTCTGATTACGAAGCGCGGTTTGCAGCGCATCGGTTTGCGCTTCGGGCGCCAGACGCAGATGTTGTTCGACCAGTTGACCAATCTTCTGCACCAGAGCATCGAGGCGCGTGCCGTCTTCGTTGACCACGGGCGCGCGTTTGACCAGCGCCATAAAGGCGCCGTCGGTATTTTCAACTCGCACCGTGGTGGCGCGTTCGCGGCCTTCCACTACAACCTTGATTTGGCCGTTATCCTGCTTTTGCGACTGCAAGATACGGCCGAGAGTCCCAACGCCGTAAATTTGATCCATCGCCGGCTCGTCGATAGTGGCGTCATGCTGAGTGGCGAGAAAGATGGTACGGTCGGCAGCAAGGGCCTGCTCGAGGGCGCGTACCGAGCCCGCGCGGCCAATCTTAAAAGCAACCTTTGTAAACGGGAAAATGACAACGTCTCGAATTGGCACCATCGGGTACCAGGCAACGTCGGCGGGACTGCGATCTGAATATTCTTCCATAATTACGAATGAACGGGCTAACTGGGGATCCTTGCAAGAAAGGCGAGCCGCTTAAACTGCCGTCTCGCCCCTTCTATTGAAGATGTCTAATTGTAAATCATTTCCCGGGTATCCGCCACAGAAGGCCGATTTTAGTGGCACAAACTTGAGTCTGTGATGCCCCACTGGCACAGACTCAAGTCTATTCCACTAGGCCGCTGCACCATCAATACCCGCCAAACCTTCGCCCGGAATAGCGCGGTGACGCTCAACCATCTCGCTGGTGATCACAAACTCTTTGACGCGCTTTTGCGAAGGCAACGTGTACATTGCGTCCAAAAGCAACTCTTCGAGAATCATCATCAAGCCGCGCGCGCCGACTTTTCGTTCAACTGCCTGCTTCGCGACGCCTTTCAAAGCATCTTCAGTGAACTTGAGTTTAACGTTGTCAAAATCAAATTTCTTCTGATACTGCTTGACCAGTGCGTTCTTTGGTTCAGTGAGAATCTTGATCAGCGCGCCTTCATCCAGCTCGTGCAATACGCCGCAGACCGGCAGGCGTCCCACAAACTCCGGAATCAAACCAAAACGAATCAGGTCCTCGGGTTGAACAGCCGCGAGCGCTTCAGCATGGCGATGGCTGCCGGTTTTTACTTCCGCCTGGAAGCCGAGCGACTTATTGCGCAGCCGGCGCCCAATCACTTTCTCCAGGCCTACAAAAGCGCCGCCGCAAATAAAAAGTATATTAGCAGTGTCGATCGGGAAAAACTCCTGATGCGGATGCTTGCGGCCGCCCTGGGGTGGAACGTTCGCGATCGTGCCTTCGAGAATTTTCAGCAAGGCCTGCTGTACACCTTCGCCGGAGACGTCGCGCGTAATCGACGGGTTTTCGTCTTTGCGGCAAATCTTGTCGACTTCGTCGATATAGATGATGCCCTGCTGCGCGCGTTCAACGTCGCCGTTTGCTGCTTGCAGGAGCTTCAAGATTATGTTTTCAACGTCTTCGCCGACGTAACCAGCTTCGGTCAAAGTGGTGGCGTCAACAATTGTGAAGGGCACACTCAACATGCGCGCCAGCGTTTGTGCCAGCAGAGTCTTGCCGGTGCCGGTGGGGCCTATCAAGAGAATGTTCGCTTTTTGGATTTCAACATCGGCGCGGCGGCGGCCCAGCTCGATGCGTTTGTAGTGCTGATAAACCGCGACGGCTAGGCGCTTCTTAGTTTCATCCTGCCCGATGACGTACTCATCAAGAAAACTTTTGATCTCGCCCGGCTTGGGTAGCGGCGGACGGGTGGCCACCGACTCAGCCTGCTGATCGTCGGTGATGATCTCGTTGCAGATGTCGATGCACTCATTGCAGATGTAGACGGTGGGGCCGGCAATGAGCTTCTTGACTTCGTTCTGCGATTTACCGCAGAAGGAACAGCGCAGTGTGTCGTCGGTTCGTCTAACCATATTTCTGGGGGATCTCCTTCGAGTTTCGATCGAAGCTGTTACTTGGGAACTGTCAGGGACTTGTTGGGAGTTTCCGGATTCGCAATCATCGCGCGATAGCGCTCAACGCATTCGTTACAGATAAAGGCACTCTTTCCGATCATGCCTTTGGGGACGCCGCTCGCATGTTGCGGAGTGCCGGCGACAATGTTAGCAACTTCGCCATTGGACCTGCCGCAGAATGAGCAGCGGACACCGCGCGCTTTCATTTTTGCAATCATTGCGTCCTCGTGGGTGTGTCCACGCTTACTCGCGGTGGGCAATCACCTCGTCTATTAAACCATAATCCTTGGCCTGGGCGGCAGACATTATTTTGTCGCGCTCCACGTCGCGCTCGACCGTTTCGTAGGTTTGGCCGGTATGTTTGGCGATTATTTGCGATGTGAGTTCGCGCATGCGAAGAATTTCCTCAGCCTGGATGCGAATATCCGTCGCCTGACCCTGCGAGCCGCCGCTCGGCTGGTGAATGAGAATGCGAGAATTCGGTAGTGCAAATCGTTTGCCTTTGGCGCCGGCCGCCAAAAGCAAAGCGCCCATCGACGCGCACTGGCCGACACAAATAGTGGTGACGTCCGGCCGAATAAATTGCATCGTATCGTAGACGGCCATGCCGGCGGTGATCGAACCACCCGGCGAATTGATATAGATGTTGATGTCTTTCTCGGGGTCTTCAGCTTCGAGAAAGAGAAGCTGCGCCACGATCAGATTTGCGATTTGATCGTCAATAGGCGTGCCCAGAAAAATAATGTTGTCTTTCAGCAGCCGCGAGAAAATGTCAAAGGCGCGTTCGCCGCGAGACGTTTGCTCGACGACCATCGGAACTAAAGCCATACGCGGTGTAACCTTTCGGGGAACAGAATACAGAAATCAGGAGTCAGAAATCAGAAGAAAACTTTCACTGCTCATTCTGAATTCTGACTCCTGACTTCTGTCTTCTCAGTTTCGTCGCTCCACTCTTTCTCGGCGACCTTCGCGTTTTCAACCAGAAGGTCAAGCGCTTTGCGGTTGCGCAACCTGTGCGCGATGCTACGTTCGCCTCCATCCTTTGTCAAGACACCTCGCACTTGCTCAACGGGTTGTTGCGAGCTTAACGCGATAGCTTCAATCTCGGCAGCAACGTCTTCGTTTGATACCTCGATCTTTTCTTCGTCGGCGATGCGTTCAAGCAGTAACGTGCTGCGCACATCGGCTTCAGCTTGGGCTTTCAATTCTTCGCGCGCGGCCTCCCAGTTGAGTTGCTGGTTGCGCGGATCGACTCCTCTACCGATCATATCGCGAACGACAGATTCCAGGCGGCGACTGGTCTGCTGATCTATCAAACTTTGCGGCACTTCAAACTGGTTCTGCTCCAAAAGCCCGGCCATCAAGTCTGCGCGCAAGCGATGATCAGACTCCTGCGTGGCGCGCTTTTCCAGGTCCTCGCGAATCTTTGTCCGCAGCTTGGCCACCGAATCAAACTCTTCGCCCAAACTTCTGGCCCACTCGTCATCTATCTCGGGAAGTTCTTTGACGCGCACTGCCGTGACCTTCGCGGTGTATTCCACGCGCTTGCCGGCCAGGCCTTCCGACTTAAAATCTTCCGGATAACTTACGATGAAGCTTTTTTCGTCATCTGCCTTTACGCCCATCAGGTTTTCAGTGAATTCCGGTTGGACGCCACGACCACCCAGCTCCACTTCCACGTCGTCGGCCTTCAGATCTTCCTGGTCAGGATTATCCAGAAACTTTCCGACCAGATTTACGGTAACGGTGTCGCCGGTCGTTGAGGCTCGATCTTCAACCGGCTGCATCGCCGCCGAGGTCTCACGAAAGGCATCAAACATCTCGTCCACATCTGTATCCGTAATAGGGCGAACACGGCGCGTCACTTCGAGACCCTTGTAGTTTTGCACTTCGACCTTTGGCAAAACTTCCACATTCACCTTGACGGAGATTGGTTCCTCACCAAACTTTTCCAATCCGGCGGCATTTTCAAGTTCGACATCGGGCTCGCGAACGGCATTCAAAGCGTGCTTGTCTATCGCCTGGTTCACCGCCTCCGGGATTAGTTGCTGCAAAACTTCGGCACGAATTTCACTCTTGAAGCGATTGCGGACCACTGCTCGTGGCGCGTGGCCCGGACGAAAGCCCGGCACGCTCGCCTGCTTTGCATAACGATCGCTAACCTGGTCGTAGGTCTGCTTGATCGCCGCCGGTTCAATCTCTATTTTGATCTCTTTACGTGTTGGAGAGACGTCTACAAATTCTGTTTTCACTGCGGTACTAAGGCCCTTCCTGGCGAAGCAATTATTGGTCGGTCAGTTGTCAGTTGTCAGTTGCAGTTGGTGTTGTGCACGCTAGTCGATGATTTAGCCACTGACCACTGACAACTGACCACTGACAACTGACCACTGACAAACTTGGTGCGAAAGGGGGGACTCGAACCCCCACACCTTTCGGTACCAGATCCTAAGTCTGGCGCGTCTGCCAATTCCGCCACTTTCGCATGATGGTTGTTGCAATAAACCAACTTTGTTGGCAGAAAAAAAGAATATCACGCAACAGCTGCTTCGTCACAGGAGGGGTATGATGCTTGCCGCAGTATTCGTAAGCGAGTCACATTGTTCGGTAACAAAACGCGTAGGTGAGATAAATGAGTAGTGAATGGTCAGTAACGGCGCTTCGAGAACAGGCGATGGATGCCCTTAGGCAATCTACAACCATGTTAGAGGTCGCTTCTAACTTGTTAGATGCGGGGAATCGAGCAGAAGCAGTTAGGCTAAAAGATGAGGCATGCGCTAAACGTAATGTTTCCGTATGGCTGATGAGTAAAGCGAACACTATTGAAAGTGCTATGCGAAGGGACGTGCGAGTCGGATTTCAGGAAGCGCACCGTAGAGCGTCACACTAAGCCGCTGGCAGAGACCGCTTAACTCCTAGTTGATTTCGCTTCAGGCAACCCGGTAAGTAGTCTTCGTCTGGCCCAAAAAGTCTTTGCCGGTTTCTTTCATAACCAGGCCGGCGCGTTCCAACTCAAAGTAGGCGCGCTGGATCTCGCCCTTATCGACGGAAAGCTTTTGCGCGAGCGCTGCAGGGGCGGGAAGTGTTTCGCCAGCAGCAACATTCTTCTGACGAATTTGGTTTTCGATTTGTTCGCGCACCTGCGCGTACACAGGACCAGCGGACAAATCTTTTAGCTCGATGTTCATAGTCGGGTTTCGTGGGCTAGAGATTAAGATCAAAACTCAAGCCGATACAATTTCAAACGTACTACTTCTCAAAAATAGGCAGGCTGGAAAGCCTTCTATGTAGGACAGACATTCCTGTCTGTCCATCTTTGCCATTCCAAGATGGACAGCTGGAAAGCCTGTCTATGTAGGACAGACATTCCTCTCTGTCCATTTCTACCATTGCAGTTTGGACAGGCTGGAAA
>DASQPM010000473.1:0-5818 GCA_035643935.1 Pyrinomonadaceae bacterium
GTCTTTCAACTCTTTTCCAAAATATATGCGCGCCGCTTGCCGCACGCCCCGCACGCCCACGGCGCCGCGCTGGCCCAGATACACTTCGCTGCAATAGAGAGCCAGGATGTCCTGCTTCGACAGTCGCTGCTCCAGCGCAACCGCAAGCATCGCCTCGGCGTACTTGCGTGCGAAAGTTCTCTCCGAAGAAAGATAAGTGTTCTTAACAAGCTGTTGCGTGATGGTCGAGCCGCCCTGGCCCACTCGATCTTCGCCGGCATTGCGCACTAGCGCGCGCGCAATTCCCAGCACGTCGACGCCCGGATGTTCGAAGAAGCGCTGATCTTCTGTCGCCAGAATGGCATGGACAAGCAGCGGCGGAATTTCACCGTAGGTCAGATTATCGCGTTCACCTGTTTTCGACGAAAGATCGTTGGTGAGCACTTCGGGCGCCAGAGCGAATGTATCGAGAGGAAGGTTGTGGGCAAGTAACGCTTCGATTTCGCGATTTTCCTTAAAGAGCACTGTAACAACGGCCGGCTGATGTTCATTTGTCGCGGCCGGACTAATCTCGATGGTTGAATTAGTTTCGCGAAAGGTGCCGCTCCACACGTTGCCGTTCGGGGAATCCACGTATCCGGCGCGCCGCAATGCTTGAATCAGATCTTGTTTGCCTAATTTCTCTCCACGATTGATAGTGCGCGGCGCCGCGTAAAGTCCGGGGCGGCTGGTGAGATAACCGGTTGCCAGGCGCGCGTCAATGATTCGTGAGTAGTACTTGTAGGAGCGTAACAAAGCGTCGGCGCCGCATATTGTTGCGACTGCGAGTAAGGCAAAGGTACACCGGACAAGAAGTTGTTTGCTGGTAAGCGGGGAATCCGGCAGGCGATTGCGAATAGCGGCCGCAATCGTGCGCAGGGAAAGACGTTTCGCGTCGGTAATAGATGTTACTTCAATGGACATGAAGAAACAGAAAAGTCCCAAGACAGTCCGGCATGTGGCGGGCGGCCCTTCAGTGCTTCACAATTTTCCGAATGCTTTTATATACGGTTAATCGGACGAGAATTCTTGAGTTTGTTCTTCTGAATTTCGCTGTTTTCTTTGCCGTGCCTTGCGAGCTCTTTGCGTAAAAAACCTCAGCAGAAAGCGAAAAGCGCGCAAAGAGATGACGCAAGGTTGCGCAAAGAAACGCAGAGTTGTGAAGCGAACTGCGCTGGCGCGCTTCGTCCGCGCTTTGCCAACACGCTGGGGTTTTTTATAATGCGGGTACGCTATTCATCCTTGTCCAGTTGGGAGTTTCCTATGCCTGAAACAAAGCACGTTGATGCGTCTAGTGGTGATGCATTGTTACTCGTAGGCACAATGAAGGGCGCGTTCATTCTTCGTTCGGATAAAGCGCGCGAAAATTGGGAAGTGGGCGGCCCGTATTTTCCGGGTCGGGCGATTTACGCTATGGCTTATGACGATCGCCAGAACCGCAAGCGTCTGTGGGCGGCAGTCAACAGTTCGTACTGGGGATCTTACTTAAGTTCGTCTGAGGACTTGGGAAAAACATGGACTGAACCGGAAACCTATGGCGTGAAGTTTCCAGAAGGCACTGACTCGTCGGTGAAACAAATTTGGCAGATCGCAGAGGGCCATCCCGGAGAGCAGGACACACTCTACTGCGGCGTTGAGCCTGCGGCCTTGTTCAAATCAACCGACGCCGGCGCATCGTGGGCGCTGGTTGAAGGGCTGTATAACCATCCGCACCGGGCACAGTGGATGCCAGGTGGTGGTGGACTTTGTTTGCACACCATTCTGCCCGATCCTTCGAATCCCAAACGTTTGTTCGTGGCGATCTCGACCGGCGGCGTCTATCGTACGGATGATGGTGGTGAAAACTGGCAACCGCGGAACCAGGGCGTGCGCGCGCAGTTCCTGCCGCCGGAGCAGAGATTTCCGGAATGGGGACAGTGTGTGCATAAGATTGTGAGCCACCCTTCCAACCCGCAGCGGATATTCTTGCAGAATCACTGGGGACTCTATCGCAGCGATAACGGCGGTGATTCGTGGAATGACGTCGCTAATGGCGTGCCTTCCGATTTTGGGTTTGCGATGGAAGTAGATCCTAACGACGCGAAAAACGTTTACATCATTCCGCTGGAGTCCGACGAATTTCGTTGCACACCAGAAGGCAAAATGAGGGTCTATCGCACGCGCGACGATGGACAATCGTGGGAAGCGCTGACAAAAGGCTTGCCGCAGGAGAACGCTTTGGAAACAGTTTTGCGCGATGGCATGTCAGCTGACAAGCTGAAACCTACTGGAATTTATTTTGGCACGCGCAACGGCAAACTGTTTGGGTCAAGAAACGGCGGCGACTCCTGGAATGCAATTCTTGAAAGCTTGCCGCCGGTGGTCTGCGTCAAGACAGCGGTGGTCCAATAGTTCACCAAGTTAGCGCAAACTGTTGGTTTGCAGCGCAGCAGTCTAAATCATGATCACTTTCAACGTAGCTGGTTTCCTGACAGACTTCGCAAATGGGCAGAACCGCATCGTTTTAGAGTCATCGCCTGCAACTGTGGCCGAGGCGCTCGATAGTCTGTGGCAACAGCACGTGGGCTTGCGTGATCGGGTTGTAAACGAACGCGGCCAGCTTAGACCACACGTCAACATCTTTATTAATGATGAAAATGTCAGGCACAAGAAGTTACTTGACACTCCCTTGCCTGACACTTGTGAGATAACAATTTTGCCGGCGGTCAGCGGCGGGGCCGAACTCGTAAATCGTAAATCGTGAATCGTAAATAGAAAAAGCGATTGCGTTTCACAACTTGCCGTGAATTCCGGGCTTTTACCATTTACGATTCACGATTTACGTTCTTCTTATGAAGGCTTCCTGGAACAATGCGGTGATCGCAGAGAGCGACAACACAGTTGTCGTTGAAGGCAATCACTATTTTCCGTGCGATGCAGTCAACAACGAATATCTGCAACCGAGCAACACCCATACAATCTGTCCCTGGAAAGGCGAGGCGAGTTACTACGATGTGGTGGTTAACGGCGAGATAAACGGCGACGCTGCATGGTACTACCCGGATCCCAAACCAGCCGCCGCGGAAATCAGGCACCGCATCGCCTTTTGGCACGGCGTCACAGTTGAGTCGTGAATCGTGAATCGTAAATCGTAAATAATAAGAGCGCTTGCGTGGCGCAATTCGTCCGGCGTTAGCAGGCTTTTTCTATTTACGATTTACGATTCACGATTTACCAGTTATCAAGGAACGTCGCCCCCGGCACGGCCGTATAACCCAACACGATGTATTGTCCCACCTGCGGTTCCGAAGAACGACAAATTAGCCAGTACTGTCGCGCCTGCGGCACAGATCTTCGTGTCGTGCGGGTTAGTTTGGAGCGGCCGGATTCGATTACGGCTTCGGCAGTTTCCGCGCGTGAACAGATCAGCCAGGCCATGGCCGAGAAGATCCGGCAAATGGAGCCGGATGATCTGAAGAAAGTGGCTGAAGACGTGTTACCGCAGATTGAAAAATTTCTTGAGTCGCCGGAAGAGAAGCGCTTGAGGCGAGTTCGCGCCGGGGTAGTTGTTGCGGCCAGCGGTATCGGCGCTGCGTTGCTAATCTTCTTGATGAGTATTGCATCTCACGACCTCATCCCGTTTATTGCTCTGGGCGTAATCACTTTTCTCATCGGCTTCGGCATGATCATCAATGGTCTCGCATTCACGATTCCAAAAAAGGCATTGCTCGATCGAACGGCAGCAGCAAAAGCGCAAAAAGAGCTCGAGGCGAAAAATGGTTCCTACCAGAATCCGATTGCTGCTTCCCTGGGTGGGCAAAGCCAGACGACAAACGATCTCATAAGCGCACGTCCTTCAGTCACTGAGCACACCACGCATCAACTGAAACAAAACAAATCCTAGATGCTGGCTGAGGCTTGCGGGACACTCATGAGCAGAGATCAAGTGGCATTGTTCTCAGCGTTCCGAGCAGTTCGTCACATTGCTTTCAGCTTGAATTTTATCCGGACCAGCGGGGGCAAGCCCACCTTCCCTACCTGCGAGGCTTTCTGAGTGCCTCGATATTTCGAATTGAATGCCTTTCAATCAGGAATCAGCACTCGACTCTGAGAAGCTCGTGGTAAGCAAGGTGGGCTTGCCCCCGCTGCTTTCGCTATCGTCTCAAAGGTCGAAATCCCGAATGTCTTTGAAGGGCGTTTGCGAGTCGTTGAAGTCCGGCCGGTAGTAAAAAGCTGAACCATCAAACTCCTGCATCCAGCCTTCTTCGATTCCGAATTCATCCAGCAGATTTGTTGCGCGCAACCATTCCGTTTCCGAAACTCGCCGCGACAGCAACACATAACGATTGTTAGTCGCAGCCTGATGCGTCGGATAGTACTGGGCCATCAGTGAAATCGCCGCGCGCGGACTCAGCTCGTCTCGAATCCACTCCAACGATTCGCGAATGCCGCCAAGTTCATTTGGCAACACCAACAAACGGACAATCAGACCGCGCTGCAATACGCCATGCTCATCAAACACCAGGTCGTCGCCGGTTTGTCGATACATTTCCGCAATTGCGCGCCGAGCGTGATCCTTGTATCCGCTCACCTTCGAATAGAGATAGCCCGCTTCGTTTTCGGCATATTTCAAATCAGGCAGATAAATGTCAACGATGCCATCGAGTAGCCGCAACACGTCAACCGAATCATAAGCGTTCGTGTTGTAAACGATGGGAAGTTGCAAGCCTTGTTCGGCAGCGAGCAGAATGCCGCGCGCCATTTGCGGTGCGAAGTGAGTTGGCGAAACGAAGTTGATATTGTGACAGCCTTTCGCCTGAAGCTCGAGCATTATTTCCGCCAAACGCTCGAGTGTGATTTCGTTCTTCAGTTGTTCTTTGTGTGTTTGCGAGATCTGGTAGTTCTGGCAATAGGCACAGCGCAGATTGCAGTTGCCGAAAAACACGTTGCCCGCGCCGCGCGTGCCGACGAGCGCCGGCTCTTCGCCGAAGTGAGGCGTGTAGGATGAAACGATCGGCAGGCCGCCGGAGTAGCAGGCAGCAGTCTCGTTATTCAAGCGGTTGTTAAGACAATTCTTCGGGCAAACAGTACAACGCTCGAGCAAGCCTTCCAGCGCAGCAACGCGCGTGGCCAGTTCGCAAGTCCGAAGCAAATTAAGATATGAAGGTTTCATCCGCTTGTAGTAGCACGGGCCTTTAGCCTGTGTGTTCTTAGTTCACAGACTGAAGTCTATGCCACTCCTTGAGATACGATATTTATTTGCCTCACAAAGACTGTCCTAATCAACTTAGGTTGTGCTGAGCACTTGAGGTATTCCGAAGAACTATTATAGTGTCATCACATCACCCTTTCAGCAAGCTATTCCATTTCTTGGTAGTGGGGTAATAGTGTGTTGAATAGCAACACACTATTACCCCACTACCCGCGGCTGAGGAATCGTCAAGTAATGAGGCTACTCCGAGTAAAATAGCCATGAGTGATTCGGTTACTTCTAAGGCAATGAGAAACGCTCAAACCAGCATCAGGAGGTTCGTAGCCGCCGCGTTGTTTTTGTCCCTGGTCTTGAACGGGGTCATAAATTCTGACAGAGGCAACGTCAAGGGTTTCGCCTTGAACCCGGCGGCGCCAATCTCGGCAGCGCTTGGAGGAAAGTTCAACGGCAAGATTGCTTTTACCAGCAACCGGCACAACACGGGTTTGAGCATTTGGGCGATGAACGCTGACGGGGGCAATCCCACGCGTTTGACCGATGAAAAATCACGGCCTAAAGCACTGCCCGGGTTTATCCATGTCTACGATGACACGCCGGCATGGTCGCCGG
>DASQPM010000474.1:0-2431 GCA_035643935.1 Pyrinomonadaceae bacterium
TTCCTGCTCAGGCCTGTCAGCGTCGGGGCCTTTGCTCCACCGAACATGTAAGGCGCAATGGTTAGATTGAGTCGATCGATAAGGCCTTGTTCTAATAAGGACCGAAAGAGAGTTGGTCCGCCTTCACATCCAACCGTCCGAACCCCGTATTTCTTGCGCAATGTTTCCAGCATGCCGGCAAGATCGACATGCTTTGAATTGCTAAGATGGAGCGTCGCCTTTTTCTCCAAGGTCCGATGGTATTTTCGCGGCATCCGTTTCGTAGAAAAAATAATGATTGGCGAGACATCCGACTGAAAAATTTTCAGACGACGGTCGATCCTGCCTTCATTGGAAACAATCACGCGTAGCGGGCAGCGGCTTTGACCGCGCTTCACTCTGCTTTCCTGCATATCTGCCGGAAGGCCCAGCCGGACATTGTCCCGCTTCAAACTAGTGTGCCCGATTAACACGGCGTCGGCCAAAGCGCGCTGCCGAAATAAATGCAACTTGTCTTCACGGGAAGTGAAATCGACTGGGGACAAATTTTTCGTGGTAACCTTGCCATCGACAGTCATCGCGAAAGTGGCGACGACGACTGGGCGCTGGCGCTTGCGCTTCATGACCGAGAAAGCGCCCAACTCTCAACGTCCAATGTATAACATTCAACTGTCTGAATTGGGCGTTCGGTCGTCGGGCGTTGAGGGTTGCGAGGCCTCATCGTTCCGTTTCGCCAATCTCATGTTCCAGCGTGACTACTTCGTGTTCCATCTCGCGAATTTTCACACGCGCGACTGCGCCACTCGGCTTGTAAAGCAGATAAACGATCGCGCCTGGCAGACAGCAGACGAGAATGATGAGGAAACTGAGAGAGCCGATGAGAATGGCTTTTGCTTCCGGCACTCCGCAAAGGCCGCTAAGCATGATCTGTAAGACTTTTTCGCGAAGTCCAATTCCCGCAAAACTGATGGGCAATGCGGAGATCGTGCGTTCTACTGGCATCACTGCAAAAAAGTTCACGATTGGCACGGGCGCACCCAAGGCATAAGCCGCACAGAGAAAAGTCGCGAATGTTGCCAGGTGCGCTATGAGAGACGCGCCAAACGCAACCAGCGTTGCGCGCCAGTGATGCGCGTAGAGATGATAGGCTGCGGAAATCTCGATCAGCTTGTCGCGACCAGGGAACTTTTCTGGCAACGAATGGAACAAGTTAAATCCGCTGATTACAAAAGTGGATATCAATGTCAGGACCGATGTGCCTAGAAGAACGAGCAGGAGCCAGAGCAAGTTTCGCGTCTCGGTAGTTTGTGCGAGAAAATCATAACGCAATCCGATCAGCGTGACGGTAATTGCGACCAACGCAACAAGCCCGATGAAACGGTCAAACACGACGGCAAGCAACGCGCCCGCTTTTTTGTCCGGCGTTTCCTTGAGCAAATAATAGCTCTTCATGATATCGCCACCCGTGCCTCCCGGGAGAAACTGGTTGTAAAACATCCCGATAAAGAACAACCCCGCGAGGCGCGGAAGAGTCAGATGAATCTTTTGAACCTTAAGCAAAACGTGCCAGCGAAAGGCTGCAGCAATTTCCACGACCATGTACGCCAGGATGCCCATGGCAACCCAGCGATATTGAGCGTTTCGGATTGCCTCAACCATCTGAGCGCGCCTGCTGGGATCGTGATAAACCCAGTAAAGCAGCGCGATGGTTACGCTAAGCTGGAAAAACGTGATCAGGATTTTCTTCATTCGCCGAAGCGGTCCTTCCATAAACGGACTGACTGTTGAATTGCATCAGCTGTCCTGTTGGCGTTCATCTCCCAGACAAGTAAACAGTTTGTAGGAAGGAGCGGAACAAGTTTTTCAAAATCGACACCTCCGGTAAAAGGCGGCTGATGATCTCGCGCAGGCCAGATGCAGTCTTGCACATGGCAGCCAAACGCACGCGGACCGACCGCGTGCAACCATTCGGCGTGATCAATGAACCCAAGATTCTCTTTAATCTGAGAGTGACCGAAATCATGCCAGTAACCGAGTTGCGGAGAATTCATTTCGTCAAGTAGCTCTGCCAGTTCGCGCTCAGTTGGAATTTGTTCATAATCGCGTCGGGCTTCCAAACCAATCTTCACATTCTTCGGGGTGGCATACTCGATGATGCGGCGCAGGCAATTCTTCACACGCTGCAGGCATTCGGGCGCAATCTTTTCCCTTTCTTGGACGGCACTAATTTTCATTCTCACGTATTCGCGCGAAAGGTATTCGCCGGCTTTCGCCATCGCGATCAATCGATCGGTGACTGGCGGCATGTTTACCTGTCCCAAATGCAATATAACAAACGGTGCATTTAATCGCGCCGCGAAATCGATCGTCTGAAATGTTTGCGTGACTGCTGCCTCACGCTCCTCGGGTGACGCGGCGGAGAATTTGTAACAGTCGGATGAAGTCGCCGCAG
>DASQPM010000475.1:0-10829 GCA_035643935.1 Pyrinomonadaceae bacterium
GTGCTCGCGTTTCGGATTCATGGCTTGATGCGGAGGCGCCGGTGTCGGATGTTCGTAGTTGGCTGGCCTCAGTTGCGCACTTGGCCCATCAAACAGCGCCCACAGTGACTGAAGCTGTCAATCGTCCGCCCGCGTTTGCCACCGCATTGAGCACGGCCATTTATGGTGAAAGCCGCGCCGACACACTGCTTAATAACGCCGACGTTGAATACTTTCTTGCGGTGCGTGATGCCGGCGAAATTCCACTAGCTAATCGTGCCGACGTTGCGCAACTTCTACGCGATGGTTATTTCTCGGTTTTTCCCGACGCCACGCTGCGTCCACGCGAACCTCTTTCGCGAGGCCGCGCACTGCATTCGATTGCGCGAATCCTTGAAGCGCGCAGTTTATTGCAACTGCAAAAAGGATCATCACGGCCCACAGCGAACGACTCGCTCGTAATGCGAAGCACGAAAGGAAAAGACCTGCCAGTCAAAGTCAGTGCTGATGCGTTTCTCTTTCGACAGATAGGCGAAAATCTTTATCCTGTTTCTACGATCGCGCTGGTTGGCGGCGAGCCGGTTGTGTTTCATGTGAACGGCGCAGGCGAAGTGGATTATCTGGAAGTGCGGCCGGCGGCAAATGGCGCTGCTGCCGATCGCTTCTCTCCTTTTACTAATTGGACGACCGATTTAACTCCCGGCCAGGCACAAGCGCGGCTGGGACGTTATGCCGCCGGCATCGGGTCACTCACCGACTTGCGCGTCATCGCACGCGGCAGTTCACGCCGAGCAACTGATCTCGAAATGGTTGGAACTCAAGGAACAGCGCATGTCCGTGGCGGTCGAATTCGTTCAGCGCTGGGTTTGCGTGAACAACTCTTTGTGATTGAGCGCCGCTACGACGAAGATGGCCGTGTTATTGGTTTCACTTTTCTCGGGCGCGGCTGGGGCCACGGCGTGGGCATGTGCCAGGTCGGCGCTTACGGTCTCGCGCGCCAGGGATTCACCTACGAACAAATCCTCAAGGCTTACTACACTGGGATTGAACTGACGCGGTTGTACTAATGCAAAATCTTCTGCATGTTTTGCACTTGACCTCTTCCCTCCTCTGCGTGTTAATTGCCTCAGACACGTGCTACTTTTCACACTCCGATCGGCCGGATAGACTTAACCAGGGACATTCATTATGGCTTCAAGAATCGAACCTCTGATGACCGTCGCACAGCTTGACGCCTGTCCGGACGACAACAATCGCTACGAGTTGATCGGAGGAGAACTATTCGTGTCACGTGCTCCGGACATCCCACACCAACGCGTGCTTCTAAATCTCGAAATCGCTCTTAGTCATTACTTGGGCCAAAATCCTATCGGCATCCTAGTTCCCGGCACGGGAATGATTCTCAGCGATTACGATGCCGTGATTCCAGATCTGGCTTTCGTGCGCAACGAACGCTGGGATGAAGTTGTCACCGGTGAGAAATTTACGCGAGCGGTTGACCTTGTGATCGAGATCGTTTCTCCCGGCAAAGAGAATCGCGAGCGTGATCTCACGGTCAAGCGGCAGCTATACGCCAAGTATGGTGTGAGAGAATACTGGATTGTCGATTCCGAGAATCTATCTGTCTTCATCTTCCGCTTACGAGAACAAACACTGGAGGAGATCGTTGTTGTATCCGGTGATAAGGAAGTCACCTCACCTCAACTTCCAGGGTTTCAATTGCAGGTTAAGGCAATCTTCAATTTTTAGGACTATCGCTTCCCCCCACATGCGGTTCTCACGCAATCAAATCATTGGCGCGCTAATTCTGATTATCCTGCTCTGGTCAGTAATTCTTTACCGCATGGTATTCTCTCGCGCGTGAGCTCAGACAAATACAGAACCGTGAGCGGTAGCGACCGGGTCCTACACTCATCCGGCCTTATCTGGCTCATGTCAAACACAATGTTGGGTGCTAACACCCGGTTGCTACCGCTCCCGGTTCTGTATTGGTCGTCCCACTGGTATGAATGATTCTCCAATTGCGATCGTTGGCCCAACCGCTTCCGGCAAGAGCGCGCTCGGAATTGAAGTCGCGCTGCGTCTAGGCGGTGAAATTATCAATTGCGATTCCGTGCAGGTATATCAAGGAATCCAGATAGCCACAGCGAAAGTTCCATACGAAGAACGCGGCGGCGTGCTGCATCACCTGATCGATTTCGTCTCGCCCGAAATCAATTACACGGCGGGCGAATGGGCGCGTGAAGCCGTCGCGAAAATCGAAGAGATAGAGCAGCGCGGTCGAGTGCCAATACTCGTCGGCGGCACGGGCCTTTACCTGCGCGCCCTGCGTACCCCTTTTTTCCCCAGTCCGCAGACGGATGAAATCCTTCGTCGCAGGCTTAACCAAGTCCGGGAAGAGCGCGGAACCGAACACCTTCATCGCTTGTTGCAACGACTGGATCCACAGAGCGCGGCAGAACTATTTCCGCGTGATTGGCCGCGTGTGCAACGCGCGATCGAAGTTCGACTGCAAACGGGGACTCGCATGTCTCAGCAGAAAGGCTTAAGGCCGAAAGCCCCCGACAGTGCCCAACGCCTGCGCGTGATTGTCCTGAACCCGCCGCGCGCCGAGCTCTATCAACGCATCAATGAACGCACCGAAAAACATTTTGCTGCCGGCCTGGTCCAGGAAGTTGAATCGTTGCTAAGGCAGGGTGTCCCTGCGAACTCAAACGCTTTGGGCGCGCACGGCTACCGGCGCGTAGTCGAATACCTCCAGGGCAAACGCGACCTAAATAGCGCAATCGAGCAGACAAAGCTTGACGTCCGGCATTATGCAAAAAGGCAGTTGACCTGGTTTCGTCGTGAGCCCGGCGCTGAATGGTTTGACGGTTTCGGAGCAGATGACCGTATTGCGTCGGCAGTTTTACGAGCATTACAAACGGGTCCGGTCAAAAAGTAAAGTTTCCTTCACAAGGCGGATATTCCTTGTCAGGATGAAGCGGCTGCGGTAGTCTGACTAATAATCCCCCATGTCACAGTCCGACCCAACAGGTGTGGCCATGTTAGATGGAAAGCCTGCGCCGCAAAACATTCAGGACGCATTCCTAAATACTGTCCGGCGCGAAAAAACGACGGTCATCATCTACCTTCTGAACGGCGCAAAGTTGACCGGCCGCATTCGCAGTTTTGATAAGTTTTCTGTTTTGCTCGAGTCCGGCGCTCATGAGCAATTGATCTTCAAACACGCCATCTCAACTATCTCACAGACGCGCCGCAACAGTAGCGACCTGCGCTCACAAGCTCACACCGAGAGTGCGTTCGAACCTGTCAGCACTCCCAACTCGCCTGAATCGTGACATTCCTTTAAACTCTTGCCTGAATTTCAAACCAGCAAGAGGAAACAGGTGTCCGGAACTTTTATTACTTTCGAAGGTATTGATGGTAGCGGCAAGTCTACGCAACTGCGCTTGCTTGCAAACTACTTGAAGGAAGTGGGCTGTGAAGTTTTGCTGACGCGCGAACCGGGCGGCACTCCGGTTGGCGTTCGGCTGCGCGGGGCGCTGCTCGATGCGCATGAAGAGGTGGATCCGTTAACCGAACTGTTGGTCTTCGCCGCCGATCGCGCGCAGCACGTGCGACGTGTCTTGCGGCCCGCCATTGCAGCCGGCAAAGTAATTATTTCCGATCGCTATGCCGATGCTACGGTGGCTTACCAGGGCGCAGGCCGAGGGTTTTCCCCGGAGTTAATCGTTGAGATCGTTCAGCTCGCAACTGAAGGCTTGAAGCCGGATTTGACGGTGCTTTTTGACCTTTCGGTCGAAGATTCGATCGCGCGCACCAGCAGGCGTGCAAACGCCAAAAACAAGGGTGACCGGCTCGACGCCGAAGCTTCGGATTTTCACGTGCGCGTGCGCAATGCCTATTTGGAGATCGCGCGCCTTGAACCTGAACGAGTGAAGGTTGTAGAAACAAACCGGCCGGTGGAGGAGACTCATCAACGGGTGAAGCAGATAGTTGTGCCTTTCCTGAAAAGCAGAGGACATCTGGTTGAGATCGAAGCTAACCATGGCTAGGTCCTGCGTTTCATTCGGAATTATCCTGAGTAATCAATAGATTCATGTTTGATCAACTAATTGGAAACGACCGCGTCAAAAAACTTCTACGACGCATGCTCGCAAATCAACGGCTTCCGGGTGCAATGCTCTTCAGCGGCGAGGATGGCGTAGGCAAGAAATTATTCGCCCTCGAGATCGCCAGGGCCCTCAACTGCCGTACGCCGCAAGGTATAGAAGGATGCGGACATTGTCCCCCGTGTTTGCGAATCGCAAAATTCAATTACCCGACGAGCGAGGAGTCGGACGATTGGAAAGGAATAATCTGGACGGACCATCCCGACGTTGGCATCGTGGTAGCTCCCAAGCGGGTCTTGCTGGTTGAGCAGATGCGCGCCATTGAACGCGAAGCAAACTATCGTCCCTTTGAGGGCAAGGCACGCGTCTTTATTGTCGAGGACGCGGACAAACTAAACGATAATTCGGCGAACGCGTTGTTGAAAATACTGGAAGAGCCGCCGCCAACGTCGCACATTATTCTTTTGACTTCGCGTCCGGCGTGGCTGCTGCCAACCATTCGTTCGCGCTGCCAGATTATTCGCTTCTCGCCAGTCGCGGCTGCTGAGATCGAACGTTATTTGACGCAGGAGAAAATTGCCGGCGGTGAGGAAGCTCGCCTGCGGGCACGCAAAGCGCGCGGCAGCCTGAGCCGGGCACTAGACGAGGACCTGGACGGTTTTATTGACCAACGGAATGCAATGCTCGAGGTGCTCGAGGCCCTCGCTCTAAGCGATGACCGGTTGCAGTTGCTTCGATCGGCTGAACAACTCAACGAAGCGCAATACAAGGACGAATACGAAATGCGGCTGGATGTTCTGGAAACTTTGATTCGCGATGTGTGGCTGCTCTCGCTTGGCGCGGATGCTGAGATAATTGTCAACGACGATGTGCTGCCGCAACTAAAGAGAATGGCTGAAAGTCTGGATAATAAGCGGCCGGCAATTTGGATCGGACAGATTGAAGAGATGCGAGAACAACTGATCGTGAACATCAATCGCAAGCCGGCCACTGACGCGTTGTTTCTGACGATGGCTGCTGCGTCTGCCACAGAGCTGCCGCCAAAAAGACGTTACATTATCAAGTAGTTTTTGGACTGCGGCGGCTTGACGCCGCTTTTGACTGTGGGAATGAGTCGACTGGTTTCTTTAAAGAGATAGCAAGGGTTACCAAAAGCGGCGTCAAGCCGCCGCAGTCCAAAAGCTACTTGATTGTTACCAGTTCGCGTTTGGCCTCAATCTCCGCATCTTGCCTTTTGGATGCAATCTCGTCCAGCAGTTTCTCCGTTTCCATGACAAAAGCGTCGACGATGTTTTCGCCGGCAACTTTGCGCATCGGCACGCCGTCCTTAAAGATCATGCCGACGCCGCGACCAAAAGTGACGCCGAGTTGAGAGTCGTGCGCCTCGCCTGGTCCATTTACCGCGCAACCCATGATTGAAAGGTGCAGCGGTTCTTCAACATGAGCCAGCCGGCGTTCAATCTCAGTAACAATCTCCACGAAGTTGTCGACATCGAGGCGGCCGCAGGTAGGACAGGCGACGACGGTAACACCGCGCGTTCGCAGGCCGAGCGATTTCACAATCTCCCAGGCCACGCGCACTTCTTCCTGCGGTTCTGCGGCCAGCGAAACACGAATCGTGTCGCCGATGCCTTCGTGCAGCAGAATGCCCAGGCCGATTGAAGATTTGATTGTGCCGCCGAAGGCCGTGCCAGCTTCAGTCACGCCGAGATGAAACGGGTAATCAACTTTCTCGGCTAACAAACGATAAGCAGCGACGGTGCGCTGAACGTCGGAAGCTTTCAGTGAAATGATCGTGTCGGTGAATCCCAGGTCCTCGAGAATTTGAATATGGCGCAGCGCCGATTCAACCATCGCTTCAGGAGTCGCGGTGCCATATTTCGCCAGCAGATCCTTTTCGAGAGAACCGCCATTGACGCCAATGCGAATCGAAACTCGTTGAGCTTGCGCCGCGCGCACCACCTCGACGATGCGTTCATGCTTGCCAATGTTTCCCGGATTCAGCCGCAGCTTGTCGATGCCGGCTTCCAGCGCCAGCAACGCCAGCTTGTAGTGGAAGTGAATATCGGCAACGATCGGCACGTCAGGCACTCGCTTGCGAATTTCTTTCAGCGCGATCGCTGCATCGTTGTCGGGAACAGCCAGGCGCACAATCTCGCAGCCGGCGCTAACCATCTCTTCGATCTGCGCCACGGTTTCGCCAACGTTCGCCGTATCAGTCTTGGTCATTGACTGAATGACAACCGGCGCGCCGCCGCCAATTTGCAGATGCTTAACCTGAACTGCTTTCGACTTTCGCATAAACAATTAGTCCAAGGTCCAATGTCCAATGTCTGTTTCTCCAAAAACGTCTTGCTATCTCGAATGTTCTGCACTCCGAAGTCCGAAGCCTGCTCCTCTGAAGTATCTTGACTTTGGACTTTGGACATTGGACTTTGGACCAACTATTTACTTCCCCGGCGTCGTTGCTGCCGGCTGATTGCCCGTGCCGCGCCAGATCGATGCCTGCTTCAAGAGGTCGTTAGTAATCACAAAGACCATCAACAGAATTACGAACACGAAACCAACCTGCTGAATACGTTCACGCACGCGCATTGAAAGCGTCAGTCCAATCATTGCCAAAACACTTTCAATCAACAACAGAAAAATTGCGCCGCCATCGAGCACTGGTATTGGCAACAGATTAAAGACGCCAAGGTTCAAACTCAGGAAAGCGAGCGTTGTGAAAAGTCCGCCCCAGCCAAATCTTTCCACCGAGGTCGACGCTGCTTTGTAAATTCCGACTGGTCCAGACAACGTATTGCGCGCCGAACGCTGGCCGGTAAAAAACTGGCCAAGCGCTTTGCCGGTCAAGCGCAGGATTTCCAGGTTATTACCAACAGCATAGGCACCGGCAGTCGCCACCCCCGCTTTGTGCAGCGGAATTTCCTCGTCTGGCTTGAAGCCAAGGCGTTCGCGTCCGTCGGGAAGTTTACGCGCACTGGCGGTAATGTTTACCTGACGTCCGTTACGATTGACGGTTAGGGTGATGGGCTCGTTCTTGTGTTCGCGGATAAATTGCGTGACCTGTTCCGCACTGCGTACCGGCTGGCCGGAAACTGCCAGGACGCGATCCCCCGGTTGCAGACCGGCTTCCGCAGCAGGCGTATTTGGTTCAACTTCGCGGACCACCACGGGCAAGTCGCCGTAGTCCGGAATAAAATCTAAGAACCCGGCAGTCTCGCCGTCTTCCACGTGCGCCGTCGGTGTGATGGTTAGTTGCTGGCGCTGACCATTCCGTTCGATAAGCACGGGCAGCGGCTGGCCCGGCGACAAAAGCGCATCGCCGCGAATGGTGTCCCACTTCGGATTATCAATTCCGTTGAACGAGATGATCCGATCGCCGCGCTGTAACCCGGCTACCTCGGCTGCGCCGCCGCTCACAATGCTGCTGACGACTGGCGCCGGCGTAGCCGGCACGCCATACATCAATGCGCCTGCAAAAGGAATCGCCAGCGCGGTTATGACATTCATCACCGGCCCGGCAATAGCGACCAGAATTCGTTGCCAGCGCGGGCGCAAGTCGAATCTCTCTTCGGCTGGAATATCCGCCGCGCCTTCGCCTTCAATTGGCGCATTGGATTCGTCACCACCAAGCTTTACATAACCACCCAACGGTATGGCCGATATGCGATAGTCAGTGTGTCCCCGCTTTATTCCGAACAGTCGCGGTCCGAAGCCTGCGGAGAAAGTTTCGACGCGAATCTTGAAAAGCTTGGCGACGATAAAGTGACCAAACTCGTGCAGCACCACCGCTGCCCCAAGAATGAAGATAAAAGCTAGAATTCCAATAACTACCGTCATCGATAAATCTCTTTTCCTAAACTAAAAGCTCGGTTCTTTGACGCAATTAAGTCCGAACCACGTTGCCGCGATCGAGTGTACGCGGCGAGCTTGGAACGCGTCAAACGGTCTTTTCTTGGAATGCAGGTAGATAGTTCAGAAATCCAATCTTCAGGTTGCAGCTGGAAAAGCGCCAAGCTAAAGCTTGTACTCTAAACTTCGATCACTTTTCGGCGAGTAAAGGGGCAGTCTTCGTCAGTTTTTTTATTTCATTGGCGGCGGATACCCGCGCCGTGCGATCTGCATCGAGAATTGTATCAAGCTCTGTAGCAGGCTGATTATTGTGGCCGTTCATAACGGTTTCGATGACAAGCGGAATGTCAGTCAAGCAAATCCGTTCCTCGATAAACGCACGCACGGCTTCTTCATTAGCCGCATTCATCGCGGCAGGTAAGGTGCCTCCTTCACGCAGGGCACGGTAAGCCAGCGCAATACAGGGAAAGCGATCGATGTCGGGAGGCTCGAAATGAAGCGCGGAAAGCGCAGTCAGATCCAGCGGGGGCAATTCACAGGAATGCCGCTCAGGATAGGTCAACGCATATTGAATGGCGTGCCGCATGTCGGTGATGCCCAGCTGCGCTTTCACCGAACCATCAACCATCTCGATCATCGAATGGACCACAGACTCCGGGTGAACGACGATGGCGATCTCGTCCCAGGCAAAGCCAAAGAGCCAATGCGCCTCGATCACTTCCAGGCCTTTGTTCATTAGCGTGGCGGAGTCGATGGTGATTTTCGCTCCCATGTTCCATGTAGGGTGTTGCAACGCTTCGGAAACTGTTGACGACTCCATCTCACGTTTCGTCCTGGTGCGAAACGGTCCACCGGATGCCGTCAGTATGATCCGCCGCACTTCGGATCGCTTCTCTCCACGCAGGCATTGATGCAACGCATTGTGCTCAGAATCAACCGGCAACAGTTCAGCACCTGAAGCACGTGCGGCGCGCGTCATGAGTTCGCCCGCCATCACCAGCGTTTCTTTGTTTGCGAGCGCGACGCGCTTGCCGGCTTCCAGCGCGCGCAAGGTAGGAACAAACCCAACCGCGCCGACTGTGGCGGATACCACGCAATCGGCCTGCGCGTGAGTTGCAACCTCAACCAGCCCGGCTTCGCCCACAATGATGCGCGGGAGATCGAGGTCGCGTTCAAATAGCCGGGCCCGCAGATCGTAGGCGGCTTCTTCGCTATCGACCGAAACCAGCTCCGGCAAATGCGCGGCGATCTGATTGGCAAGCGCTTCGACATTGTGACCGGCGCCAAGGGCTACGACGCGAAACTGCGCGCTGCCCAGCGACTCGATGACGCGCAAAGTATTGCGGCCGATCGAGCCGGTGGAACCGAGTATCGCAACTCCTCTAGATGCCATTTGTTATGCCGCCAGCCGGGGAACGAATTTACGAGATTCGTAGGGATTGAGCAGGTCGATGGTTTGACCCACTTCGTTTTCGTAAGAGGCCGCGGTCACGCGCCACTGGTGGCCGCTGCGATACATTAATTCGACGGAAGCGTTGACCGTCTTCCGAGCGCCGATCACTTTTAGATTTAGCTCGGCAGTACCGTCACCATTTCTGGCGTTAATGTTGCCGGTTACGAACTTACCAAAACTTTTTATTTCACCAATGTCCTGTTTCAGCCGTTGATTACTCTTCAAAAAATCTTCGGCGACGCTTGCAGCTTCGCTATTACCAATTCCATAAAACACCGCGCCTACGATGCCACCGACAAAAAGCAACACTACCAAACCGAGTACAACGACAATGGATGCGACGATGATAATTATCTTTTTTGTCGTCATCGATCAAAAGGCCCGGCTGCCAAAATAGAGGCGCGCAAAATAGTAGATGAGCGGCGCATTGAACAGCAAGCTATCCAAACGGTCGAGTACGCCACCGTGACCAGGTAACATTTTGGCGGCGTCCTTCGCTCCGGCGCTGCGTTTGAGCGCGCTTTCCGACAAGTCGCCGAGCACACCAAGTATCATCATGACCGCAGCGAGCGGGAGCGCCCACTTCAAGGGCAATTCACGGAAGAACCAAAAATGCGCCAGCGTGGCCAGCGCCAGGGCCGCCATCATTCCCCCGGCGACGCCTTCCCATGTTTTGCCCGGACTGATCTGCGGCGCCAGTTTGTGCTTGCCGATCGCCCGGCCCACGTAATATGCGCCCGTGTCTGCGCCCATCAGCACCAGAAAAAAGAAAGACAACAAATGGGCCGAAAGTTTTTGTTCAAAGCCCATGCGCACGGCCACCAGATGGCCGCCAAACAATACGATGTACAGCACGCCAAGCACTGTCGCGCCTGACGACGCAATCATTTTGTCAAAAGGTGCGCCGCGAAGCGTAGCTGCAATTAGAACGCCGGCAGTAAGCACCAATAAGGTCAACAGAATCATTGAAAAGAAATCGACGTCCCGCTGGGGGTCGGCAAAATAAAAAATCGTGAAGAGAGCAGCAGAACCGAGAAAGCCGGCGGCAATGTCAGGTTTCATGTCGCGTTTTCGCGCGAGCACGTAAAACTCGTAAAGCGCGAACACCATGGCCGCGGCCGCGAGCGCTACAAAAAGAAGTTGCAGCCAGGGAACCAGTATCGATGCGATCAAGATGGGAAGGAGGATTACGGCGGTGATTATGCGGCTCATTCAGTCCTATCAAAGCTAAAAAAAGGATTTTCCATTTACCATTTTCCATTTACCATTTGTCATTCGCGAATTCAATTTGGAAGTGCAACCACTGCAGAACCGCGAGCGGTAGCGACCGGATGCTAGCATTCAATGTTGAAGGCCGCTCGAATGCTCTATTTCATCGTCGACGGTAGCATCCGGTCGCTACCGCTCGCGGTTCTGCATCGAGCGCG
>DASQPM010000476.1:0-8282 GCA_035643935.1 Pyrinomonadaceae bacterium
CCGTCGCGTTTGGTCCATCGCAGGCACAACCGTCGCCGCGATCAGTGCCACCAGAATTATTAAGCTGGTGGAATTCTTTAAAACTCGATTAGCGATAGTTGTCTTCATTTCGATCCTTCCGACTCTCGACTTCATTATTGCCAAGCATTAGCGCGCCGTTTCATTTCCTAAGTTCGGAGTGTTACGACGCGCTGCGGAGTGTATTTCAGCAATGACCGTGCCATCTACATCTCTGGCTGGGGGAAGCTCGAACCTCAACTATTTGTAGACTTAGAGCGGACGCCTTTTGCCTGTTGAGAATCTATGGAGAGGAGCTAAACCATGTGCGATGCCCGCACGCGGTTGTGCACGATTTGGAATGGATTCGATTAAGGAAGAAGCGCGATTTTGATTGAGTAGAACTTTGGTCAAAGAGGCACAGAGACGCAGAGAAATAGTGCAAGAAAGAAAGTCTGTGAGACATTCCGGCTTGAGTGGTTCCTTAGTTTCTACGCCTTCCTACTCAATCAAGCCTTTGGTCTTTGCCATTTCGATTATCGTTTCCGCAATCTCATCCAGCGGCATAAGACTCGTATCAACGGATAAATGGTAGTTCTTGGCGCAGGTCCATTCATGCTGGGTCATCTCGGCAAAGTATCTTTCGCGCATTTGGTCAGATTCGTTGATCATGGAACGAGCAGCTTCCGGGTCCAGCTCTCCATAGACTTCCATTAAACGTTTAATGCGAAAGCTTCGTGGCGCATGACAGAAGATATTGAACGTTCGCGAATGCCGCGGCAGGATGTAAACGCCAGCCCAACCAATTACTACCGAATCATGCTTGCTTGCGATGCGCTGCAAGATCTCAATTTGTTTCTTAAAAAGTTGCTCATCAGAGAAATTTCTAATAGGCGGCGGGCTGTAATGCGACTCAGGGCCCCCGAACGTCAATCCGCCAAGAATTCTTTCCCAAAATGATGAAACTCGTTCCGCGCGCGAAGCTACCGTTTCTTCGTCGCAGCCAAATTCCTGCGCTGCAAGGTGGAGCACCTCGCGGTCGACGTACTTGAATCCCAGCCGGGTAGCGAGAATCTGTCCGATGTAAGATCCACCGCTGCCCATCTGTCGAGAAATGGTGATAGTAGATTTCAACGTCACAATTTCTATTCTACTCAATTCTCATCATCTTTGAAGTTGGTGAATTCAAGTTCGAAGTGCAACAGTTAATTCTGAGCCGATTCATGGCAGGTTTATTAAATGGTCGCCATTAGAAAATGCTCGATGCAGAACCGCGAGCGGTAGCGACCGGATGTCAGCATTCAATGTTGAAGGCCGCCCAAACGCTCTCTATTTCATCGTCGTGCGAAGCATCCGGTCGCTACCGCTCGCGGTTCTGCATTGAGCGCCTTGCTGATTGATTGCTGGCCCAGCCTTCCGTGTAAGATCATTGTTCACCTAATACCGGTTGCACTTCAAACTTGAATTTGCGGTTAACTAATGCATCGCCACGCTGGCGCCTTTACTCTTCACTCTCTTAAACAAGAATACCGCCGGGATAGACAACACGCACAGAAATGCCAGCAAGCGAAAATTGTCGATATAAGACATCAGCATCGCTTGTTTTACCAGCGTGCCATAAATTGCTCCGTAGGTTTGTACCGCTGGAGCACTGGAAACGCCGGGCGTCGCTGCTGCTCCTGCCAACTGCTGCACCCGCTCTTGAAAAGCCGGGTCATACGGCGTCAAGTGCGCAACCATTGCTGCCTGGTGCGTCTGGGCGCCGCGCGCGAGCATGGTGGTAACGGCTGCGATTCCCAGGCTGCCACCAGTGTTTCGCATAAGGTTAAAAACGCCGGAAGCATTTCCAATCTGATCGTTAGCCAACGTTCCCATCGCCATGGTTGTCAGTGGCACAAACACAAAACCCATGGCGAAGCCGCTGATCATCCCTGGCCACACAATACTACTCGAAGAAATCTGGAGATTGATGTCACTAAACAGATAAGTGGAGAAAGCGAGTACGCCGAAGCCGAACAATAGCAGATAACGGCCATTCACTCTGCCCACCAGGCGGCCGACAATGATCATTGAAAGTACTGAGCCGATACCGCGCGGACTAACAGCCAATCCGCTTTGCAGTGCTGGATAACCCATCAACGTTTGCAGAAACAGCGGCAACAAGGCAATCGTTCCGTAAAGGACAATGCCGAGAACCGTCATTAACGCCGTGCCGACAGCAAAATTACGATTACCAAGAATTCGTAAATTGACAATCGGATCCTTCGACCGCATTTCCCAGATGATGAAAGCAATAAAGGTCATGATTGAGAGGAGAGCCGCCCAGGTAATCAACGACGATGAGAACCAGTCTTCCTCCTGTCCCTTGTCGAGCATGAGCTGCAAAGTTCCCAAGGCGACAGCCATTAGTCCAAAGCCAATATAGTCTATGCGCCCCGGCCGCTGATTCTTGATGTAGGGTGGATCTTCGATAAACGTCCTCGCCATCAACGCGGCAATTATCCCAATTGGAACGTTGATGTAAAAAATCCAACGCCAGGAATAGTTGTCGGTAATCCAGCCACCGAGAGTTGGCCCAATGATTGGAGCAACTACGATCCCCATCCCATAAATCGCCATGGCTGATCCGCGTTTCTCCGGCGGAAAACTTTCCAGCAGCACGGACTGGGCGATTGGTTGCAGTGCGCCCCCGCCGGCGCCTTGCAACACGCGCGCAAGAATCAACATGCCAAGACTGGCAGCGGCGCCACACAATGCTGATGAAGCGGTGAAGACGATAATGCAGAAAATCAGGAATCGCTTGCGGCCGAAGTAACGCCCGAGCCAATTCGTCGCCGGCAGCATAATGGCATTCGAAACCAGATAACTGGTCAGCACCCAGGTGGATTCTTCTGTCGACGCGGAGAGATTGCCGGCGATGTGCGGAAGAGCGACATTAGCCACCGACGTATCGAGCACTTCCATGAACGTCGCCAGCATTACCGAAGCGGCAATCAGCCAGGGACTGAAGCTGGGACTCCATTCCCCAGGCACCGCTGCAGGTCTCGAGCGCGCGGCGCCTCGGATTCGCTCTGCAAGGCTACTCATTTACTTCACTTTAACTTCAGGTACGACGGACATTCCTGGAGCGAGCAAGTGTTGCGGATCGGGAGGCTCGTCAAAAACTATCTTGACGGGCACGCGTTGCACTACTTTCACGTAATTGCCGGTGGCGTTCTCGGCGGGAAGCAGACTAAAACGCGCGCCAGTGCCCGCCTGGATGCTGTCGACGTGGCCCTTGAACGTCTTGTCGGGATAGGCATCAACTGTTAGTTCCGCGTATTCGCCGGGCCTGATCTTTCCTATCTGACTTTCCTTGAAGTTTGCCGTCACCCAAACTTCGCCGGGCACAATGGCCAGCAACGGTTGGCCCACCTGGACCAGCGCACCCACTTCTACTGCCTTGCGCGTCACGCGACCAGCCTCGGGCGCGTAGATCTTTGTATAAGAAAGTTCAAGGTCGGCCTGGTCCACGGCCGCTTTCAAACTCTCAAGATTTGCGCCCGCAGTTTGCGCTTGCGCTTCACTGACTGAAATCTGTTGCGGCGCGGTGTTCGCCTGGGCCAACCGGCCTTGTGCTTCACTAACTTGAGCTTGCGCACCCGTTATCTGAGTTAGTGCTTTCTGAGCATTCTGCGCTTGCGCCGCTTCGGCCGAGCGCGCTTCGTTCACCCGGGCCTCGGACGCGGTCACTTGTTGCCGCGCGGCTTCGACTTTCGCCCCGGCGGTGCGCTCATTTGCTGTCGCGGCATCCAGTTGTTGGCGTGAAACCTCGTCTTTGCTGTAAAGCTCCTGATAACGACGCACGTCAGCAGTGGCGCGCGTCGCTTCTGCCTGGGCAGAGGCGAGTTGTGCACGTGCTTGTTCGACATTTGCCCTGGCGGTCGATACGCCAGCCGCTGCCTGATTAATGCGACTACGTTCGGCTGCGGCAGTTGCTTGGGCACCTCCCACTCCAGAGCGTGCCTGGCGCACACCGGCGGCCGCCTGTTGTACGTTCGACCTGGTGCTGGCACGCGTCAGCGTCACCTGCGTTTGTGCCTGATGCTGTTGCGCAAGTCCCGCGTCATATGCCGCTTTGGCTTGATTCAGTTTTGCTTCATAGTCACGTGCATCCAATTCGGCCAGCAAATCGCCCGCTTTCACTTGTTGATTGTCGGTTACATAAACCCTGGCGATGTAGCCTGAAACTTTCGGACTAATCTGAATGATGTGCCCGTCAATGAACGCATCGTCAGTAGATTCATGCGAGCGCGCATAGAGCCAATAACGAATACCTACGATAGCCACAATGACCAACACAACAAGAGCGCCGATCAGAAATGCCGGACGTTTGTACAAAGGCTGCTTGCGAAAGTGTTCATGCCGTCCGGGCTCGTCGTCGTGGTTCAAAGGCTCGCCATATTCGTCGGCGCCGAGCGTTGCGCCTTTGCTTATTTGAGGCTCCGTCACGGAGGGATCACTTTTCCCCGGCGGAGCCACTGGTTGGCCCGTTTGCGACGGTTCATTGTCTGACTTATTCGCCATAATCAATCTTCGCCAATTCAATCACACTAACAGTCACCAGCGAAAAGACTGCGCGCGTCCCAGCGCAGCCGCCAGGTTCAAACGCGCCGCGTTGTATTGAGCCAGCGCGCTCACCTGGGAAGCGCGCGCGTCAGCCAACGAGGTTTGGGCGCTAATCACTTCCAGGTTGTCCGCCACGCCCGCGCGAAAACGATCGCGGGACATTTCCAATTCCCGCTGAGCCAACT
Source organism: Pyrinomonadaceae bacterium (assembly GCA_035643935.1). GTDB lineage: Bacteria > Acidobacteriota > Blastocatellia > Pyrinomonadales > Pyrinomonadaceae > PSRF01. The sequence continues at coordinate 4,791 of DASQPM010000476.1, forward strand.
CGACCGACTTGTCGGCTGCGCGCACTGCTTCAGCCGTTGTACGTAAAGACGAAAACGCTAACCGCACGTCCTCTTCGACCTGCCCGCGGGTGCTGTTTAGTTCCAGTTCACTCTGTCGTTCCCGGCTGGAGGCCACCGCGATTCGACCTTGCGTCAAGCCGCCGTTGAAGATCGGCACATTCAGTTGCACCGCCACGCGCCGCGTGGGCAGATCTGTATTCGTCGGCGTGATGCCACTCACACCGTAGTCGCCGAGAAACTCCACATTGGGCAAAAGGTCCGCGCGCGCTGCGCGTCGTTCATAGTCATTCAGCATGACTTGCGCGGCAGCGATGCGCACCTCGGGACGATCCTTTTCCGCTTGCGCAACTGCTAAATCGATTGCCGGCAAAGATTCAATCGTGAAAGTGAGCGGGTCGGTGAGCGCGACTGTGCTGTCCAAAGGCAAGCCGACGACGCGCTGCAATTGCAACCGTGCTTCTTCCAGAGTTGTTTGTGCCTGAGCGAGGCGAAGTTGCTGTTGCGCCAGACGCGTTTCCGCGCGCGTCACATCCACACCGGTGGCCACGCCGGCGTCGCGTTCATCCTGCGCCAGCTTCAAAAGGGCCTGTGCCAACTCAACATCGGCTTGCGCCGCCACCTGCAAACGATCAGCGCGCAGCAACTCGAGATATCGAAGCGCGGTGAAGGTTGCCACTTGCTCGCGTGCCAGGTCCTCTTCTACTTCGGCGATTCGTACTCCGGCGCGGCCCGCTTGGTAATTTCTGATGGCACTTAAACTGAAGATCATCTGCTGCAGGCGCACGCGCGCGTCAAAGTTATTAAAGGGACCGATGAAAGTGGAAGTGAATCCCGGGAATCTACCGGGCTGAAAACCGAGCGCGGCGAGGTTCACGGTGAGGTTGGCCTGATAGGCAACGCCGGAAATGTTTGGCAAAAGGCCCGCGCGCGATTCCTTTTCGATGCCCCGGGCTTCGCGCTTTCGCTCGTGGGCCAGAAGCGTCGCCAAATTGTTCTGAATCGCTAAGTCAATCGCGTCCGATAAACTCAAAGTGGACCGCGCGGGAACGGTCTTCGCAGCGCCAGGAACTGACTGGCCTGTCTGCCCTCGGGTTTCTGAGGAGCCGGTTGTGGTAGTTCGCTGCGAAGGTGGCCCACCAACCTGACCTGGTTGTGGGCTGGAAGGTGTTTGTGTTTGCGTCTGTGCTAACCCGGTAACTGTAGTTCCAGCGGTCGTCGTCGGCGACTGATTCTGCGATGGCGAAATTTGTTGCAGTGAAGTTGTTTGTTGACTATGAACTGGCGCGTTGAGTTTTGAATTATCGGTTGCTGAGATAAAGCTGCCAGGTGCACCCAGCGTTGGACCAGCAATCAAAAACGCCGCTCCGGCCGCCAACATGGACCAGTTTGCCAAGAATCGCTTTCCGCTCGGGGACCGACTCATCCGTTCCTTCTTCTGTTCTGCTCTTTCACGTAGTTTCAAATATGCTATGAACCTTTCTTGTCAAAAGTTTTGCTGCTCAATTGCCCTGGCGAGCGTGCAACACGGACCATCACCAGCGAATCAAGGCAGTCCTCCGGTGTGATCAGAGGTCGCATTGCGTGCGGCGCTCTTGTAAACAATCCCGCCCTTCATCACAAATACGACGCGACGAACCGCCGTGATGTCTTTCAGGGGATCGCCCTCGAGCGCAATAATGTCTGCCTGCCGCCCTGGTGCGATCGAGCCAATCTGATCGCTCATGCCTAGCGCCTCTGCACCGAGCGAATTGGCAGAAACCAGCGCGGACATTGGATCAACGCCGGCGTCGCGCACGCGATCAATTAACTCCTCAGCGTTGCGGCCGTGCGAGCCGGCCAGGGCATCCGTGCCGAAAACGATCTTCAGTCCCGGAATTTTCGTGGCCCTTCGTACCAGTTCATGGTTCAGTGAGAGGACCTTCTCCATCGCTGCGAAACCTTCTTCCGTGTAACCGGGAGTACCAAGAAACTTTTCCTTGTTCAATAGATAGTTCTCGATCACAAGACCAGCCTGCGGATCAAGGTAAGTACCTCGCTCGGCCATCAACTTCAGATCATCGTCCGTAGCCAGGGTGCCGTGCTCAATCTCGCTGCAGCCGGCCAGCGTTGCGGCGCGGACGGCATCCTTGTAAGCGTGCACCAGCGTGCGCAGCCCCTGCTTCCTGGCTTCATCGCAGGCGGCGTTGAGTTGATCCTGCGAAAGCGTCATCCCACCGCCCTGGCGAATGCTTTGCGAGGCAAAGACTTTGATCAGGTCGGCGCCTGCTGTCTTTTGCTTGCGCACGAACGCGCGGATCTCGTCAGGAGTGCCGGTCTTTTCGCCTTGTCCCACGAGCGGTTCGATCGCTGTTAGTATTCGAGGCCCAGGCAGCAAACCTTTCGCAATCGCATCGCGCAAAGGAACATCAGTGGGCGAGCCCACGCTTTGCACCGTCGTGAACCCGGCCAGCAACGTCAGCCACGCATTCGCGGCCGCTGAATAGGCAGCTTCCTGAGTTGTTTCGCTGGCGCCCGCACTCTTGCCGTCACGACCGAAGCTCCACGTAATATGGACATGCGCGTCAATCCAACCAGGCAACACTGTCAGGCCGCGCAGGTCATAATCGACGGGCCCGGCCTTGGGATCGATCGCGACAATCCTTGGGCCCTCGATAACGATGCGCGTGTTCTTCAGCACATGTCCCTTGCCGTCGAGTAACACACTCGCGGCGATCACGACGCGTTTCTGAGTTGGAGGAATTTGCCTGCTGTTCCGATTCATGAAGGGCGTGCTGTGCGTAGTCATCCGCGCTGCGAACTGATGGGAAGTGCTTTGGGCCTGAACGGCGCCAAGGAGATTAATGGCGCAGAAAATAATGGTTGCGTAGCGCATAATTGTTCTTCCTTCATTCCGAGTGGCATGCAATTTTCCCACTGCCGGTTTAAATATTAACCCGATGGTTGAAGAGTTGATTCGGCAACAGCGTATTGCGTGAAGCGACACTGTGCAAGGCATGGTGGGGATTTCATGCTGACAAATTACATCCCGTTGTGCTCGCGGCCTCGCAAGCCGCTGGTCCACAAGTTTTGTTGCTTTGCAATTTGCGGTCGTCGAGCGTAACTTCGACTTAACATTATCCAACTAGGGTTGTAACGCTCCGAAAATTGTTCGGTTCGAAGGACAACCGCAGCGGCACACCAAGGCAAGAACTACGGAGCCTTGATGCTGTGCGCAGTCACTGGCCCGCGTTTATCCGCTCGGGCCATGGCAGCAATCACTTGAAAGAAGAAAGGACTTCGTTATGACCGATCAGAATAAGACAACCAGTACCATCACCACGAAAGATGGCACGCAGATCTATTACAAGGATTGGGGAACCGGCCAGCCCATTGTGTTCAGTCATGGGTGGCCGCTAAGCGCGGACGACTGGGATGCGCAAATGTTGTTCTTCGGCCAGCACGGCTATCGAGTCATCGCACATGACCGGCGAG
>DASQPM010000477.1:0-3789 GCA_035643935.1 Pyrinomonadaceae bacterium
TCGCGGCTTGAATGCTGATCGCGCGCCGCAGCTGAAGGCCAGCGTTCGGCGCTTGACATGATGTTCGTCAAAACCCTCTCAGTTTTGTGGATTGTGTTGATGGTCGCTGGCGCGTTCGCGCAAACGAAGTCATTCGACTCGCCTAATAAAACAAATCGCGCGGTAATCATTCCTGTCGGCGCCAAGGGGTACGAAGCGTCCGAAAGTCGGGTAGATATTCGCTCCGCGTCAGGGAGGCTCTTGCGCCGCAAGTCATTCCAATCACGCGACCACAATCACGGCGAAGGTGTCGCTCATGCTGAATGGACGGCCGATGGTCGCATCTTTGTCTTTAACACAAACAGCTCCGGCGGCCATCAACCCTGGCATTGGTTCAGTTACATTTACAGTGTCCGTACCAACAGGTTTTACAATCTTGACTCAAGGGTGCGCGCCATTACTTCTGACTTCAAATTGTCTGGCGACACGCTGCTTACTACTCGGCTCGCCGCCGCTGGTGGTAAGGACGTGCCGCTTACCATTCGCATGGTGAGGTGGCGCTGATATGATCGAGCGCGCCGAACAAATCGTTGGACGCGAGCGGCGGGAGCGTGTTTCGCATCGTGATTCGTCCGGCGATGCTTGAATGAATTCGCGCCGCCGCGTCAACTCAACCGTTCGGCGCTTAGTCGAAGATCATGAGAGTTGTATTGCTCATTGCGATTGCTCTGATTTCGTCCACGGCGCGACCGTCGCCTGCCGCTCACACCTCCGTCAATCACACTAAAAGTTGGAGGATCTATCATAATCAAAGACTTGGATTCTTAATTAAGTACCCACGGTGGTGGCAAGCAGATGATCACGAAGGGGAATACAATCCAGTCGTTGTTATCTGTCCTCGAAATCCTAGACCCCACGAATTTTATATCACCATCAGTATTGAAAACCGCACTTTGGCTCAGGTTAGGCAAAGCTACGCGGAGTTCACAAGGAAATCGCCGACCTCTCATTTTCTGGAGCGCCAAATCCTTTTTGCGAATAAAACAGCCTATCAATTTAGACGAACAGATAATCCAGGCTTTTATGCTGTGTATATTCCGGTCTCAGAGAAAATGTATGTCGTCTCTGCTGTGCGCTTCGACATCTCCAAAGTTCGCACTTCAATAAGGAGTTTCAGCTTAGGAAGTGTTGGTTCTGCTGTCTACATCCCACGACGCGCCGAACAAATCGTTGGACGCGAGCGGCGGGAGCGTGTTTCGTAACTAACTTTGGTGCGGCGGAGGGTGCTTTGAATCGCGCCGCCGCGTCAACTCAACCGTTAGACGGCTGACCATCATGAGCCAACGACTCCAAATCCTGCCCTACCATCCAAGCTGGGCTTTTGAATTCGAAATGGAACGGGACCGAATTTCGCGTGCGTTAGGACAACTGGCTCGTCGCATCGATCACAATGGTTCGACGGCCGTTCCTGGTTTGGAAGCGAAGCCAATCATTGACATTCAGGTTTCGGTTGAACAGCTTAACCCGATCCGCGCTTATGCGGAGCCACTCGCTGGGCTCGGCTACCGACACGCGCCCCATTCCGATGATGCAGTGTGCCCGTTCTTCCATCGGCCAAGCGAATGGCCCCATTCGCATCATGTTCACGTTGTTGAATCGAGTGGAGCTGAAGAGCGGCGTACGTTGGCATTTCGCGACTACTTGCGCGATCACAGCGACGTGGCGCACCAATACGGCGTACTGAAGCGGCAGCTTGCTGCTCTCTATGATGCAGGGAAGCCCGCGGATCGGGAGACGTACGCGATTGCGAAAACCGAGTTCATTAACCAAGTCGTTCAAATTGCTCTGGCACAAGGATATCCTCGGGAATTGCGAAACGCCGTCTAACAACTCGTTGGACCGGAGCGCGGGTAGGTTGTTTCTCAACTTGATTGATAGATTTGAGGGTTGAATGTAATCGCCGCGCCCGGTCAACTCTGACGTTGGGCATGCTCACATAATCTTGAGGCAGTCTCTTATGTCGCGGAATCTAATGGCCGTCGTGGGCGGTGTCATTCTGAGCCTACTTCTCATCCTATTGGGCTCGCGATTGGCTTGGGTTCTGATTATCGGTAACGTCGGGAGTAGCGAAAACAAAGATGCCATCGTACGCGTTACGCTCTGGCAAATGTTCTTTGTAGTTCCGTTGATATGTCTCGTTGTCGCCGGTTTTGTGGCTTCACTCGTGCGCCGATCTGCTTGGTGGCTTGGTGGTGTGGCCGTGTTGCCGATATTCGTTTATGGTGTCATTCGCGGCGCGCACGTCGTCGAAATCGTTTTGTTCGTTGCGTACATAGGGCTCGCGTTCCTGCCGCATTCGGCGTTGCGCGCTTCAAACGGTCGCAACCTGCTTAACGGCATGCCCAACAAATCGTTGGACGCGAGCGGCGGTAGCGTGTTTCTCAACTAACTTGGTGCGGCGAAGGGTGCTTTGATTCGCGCCGCCGCGTCAACTCAACCGTTCGGCATCTGGCGGTTCTTCTTATGAAGTGGAAAAACGGAAAACTTAGACTAGTCCTTCTAGCCTTTTTCGCACTGACAACCTGCGCTTCGGCGCAGGGGCAAGATGAAGACCCGTGGGCAAAGTACACCCCTGATAAGTTAAGCGAAGTTATCAAGGCGCATACTTTCCGTAATATGCAAAATGAACGAGGTGTGGATATAGGTTCTCATCCTCTAAGGGCAAGAGTGATTTACTCCGGCAAATCCCGCCCCATCCCATCTGACAAGAAGAGTCTTATTAAGTTCTGGATGCAGTCAAACAAATACTCCGAAGAGATACTCAAAATGTTCGATAAGGAGTTTCTCTTTTTGGAAGATTCTAGGGAATATTGGCTTCCTGTGCAGAACGTCTTGATCCCACATTTCAAGGAAGAGATGCATGAGGGTGAAAGTGTCGATTTATTTGCGGCTTGGATAGGAATCACTTTCGCGAAGCCAGGTAAAAGGCAACACGTACTTCTCGTCAATGAGTTTGAAAAGCCGGAGCAGACGAAACCGACAAAGCCGAAAGCTCAGCGGCGATTTCAGCGATGAGATGTTCCTGCCCCGATGCCGAACAAAGCCTTGCAGCTGACGGCGCGATAGCATGCTTCTCAAGTAACTTCTTCCCTTCAGCTTGGATGCTGATCGCGCGCCGCAGCTGAAGGCAGTCGTTGGGCGGCTACCGTATCGCAGTGACGAACATAGGGAGAAAAGGAGCGATGCGATGCATATCCTGGAACATCTGTTTCTGGTCGGCGAGTTCCCCGCGCGAGCCCACCTGCTGAACGGGCTAACGCTCGAACAAGTCACGCTATGCCCGGACGGCGCGTCGCACTCGATCTACGAGGAGCTGTGGCACGTTGTGGCGTACCAGCAGAGTGTCATCGAGCCGGACGACCCGGCCGGCGACGTGTACCCGAGCGCGGCGCCGGAGCACGAGCACCAATGGCACGACTTGGTGCGAGTGTTCCTGGACGGCGCTCGCGCTGCGGCAGCGTTGGGGCAGGCGCCTGAGCGGTTGGCGCTCGAGGTAGAGCCGGGCGTGACACTGGGCGACGAGCTGAACAGTGTGGCGGTACATAACGCATATCACCTTGGCAAAATCGTTGCGTTGCGGCAGCGGATCGGCGCGTGGCCACCCACGGCAGCGTCGGACGAGTTGTAACCGCAGGCGCGGTGGGACGCCGCCCAACTAGCGCTTGCACCGGACGCCGCGCATTCAGTTTGTTCAATGGCTCCAGGTTGAAGGCGCGGTGCCGGTGAGCCTGGTCGTTGGGCCGCTCGGAA
>DASQPM010000478.1:0-6831 GCA_035643935.1 Pyrinomonadaceae bacterium
TTACGATCTCTGCCTGGCGCAGCGAGACGAGCTCCTGATTCTCTTTTTCGTAATAGGTGAGCCTGGTTAAGGTAAATGGCTCAAGGGCAGCGCCAAATCTGCTTTTGAGTTTTCGGCAACCTTTGGCGACGCCACGAACCAGCCCGGCAGCATGCGTTAAAACAACAACGACCTTATCCGCTTCGCCGAAGTTGTAAGTCCGCAGCACCAGTGCCTCAGTCTCAATAATCGACATTCGTTCCCTTACTGCTGGCACTAGAAAGGCAGGAAATAAAGTATCCAACTCAACACCAGGCCGATAGCCATGAATTCAACAAATACTTTAAGTCCATAAGTAATACGGTCCCTCGGAGTATCTTTCGCCACTGTGCCAAACACGACGGCCGCCATCACCGCGAATGCTGTCATAACGAGAAAGTGTCTCACGCCTTCCTCCCCGCCGCGATATCAAAGGCGTCCAACATCGCAAGATAATTCAACAAGCCCGCCACCAGTAGAAAAGTGTTTCCGTATTCGTAGGTCGCGCGCGCCGCATGAGCCGGATCGTCGGCAAAGCCGACGCCGAAAACCCAGGAGATAATATAAAGAATGCCGGAACCCAGATTCGCGATCATTGGCGGCAGTTGTAGTAACGCAGACAAACCTTGTTCGTTTCCGCCGACACTAAATAGATGCCCACCCATCGAAAGGCCGCCGAGAAAACTAATCCAAACAGCGCCTCCCAGAAGCAACGCGCGCACCCGTCGTCCTTGCAGCAAATGGCCGAGACCTGGCACCAGCCAGGCCGCCAGTCCCAGAAACCACGCGCGCGCGGGTGCACTTTCCCGGCTATTAAGTTGTTGAATATCAGCCCTGCTCAAATTCGTCCTCCAAAGCTTTTGATTAGTTTTGAAACCTGCCCGGCCGAAGCACGAGTTAAAGTTTCAGTTCAACTAGAAATAATTGCCAGGCGATCAATGTCCACTGCTCTTCACTTACGACTTTAACCATCGGCGCGCCGACCCCTGACAATGCACATTAACTGGAGCTAATACAAAAGGAAGGCCTCACGTAGTTTCTTAAAGTCGGCTAACTCTGGTTGCCAGCTCTCCTGAAGTGCACTGAGCGCAGTTCCCTGTTCGATCCCTTCCCGGATTTTTGTTGTGCCGGCAATCACGTCGAAAGGGTTCCGGTTGTAAACGTATTCATACGGCGCTTCCTTCCAGCGAAACTGCTGGAGATACAAATCATGCGCAAGCTTAACCATGGTAAGACCTGTCAACACGGGTTCAAAGTTGTCCCGATCAAGCACGTGAATTTGCACGCCGCCGCAACTTACGCCGCCATGCTTTTGAAACGTGGGACGAAAGATGCAACTGCGAAAATAAACGCCCGGCAAATTCGCCTCGTTAAGCTGTCTCGCAAATTCTTCAGAAACGATGAAGGGCGCGCCGACCAGTTCAAACGGTCGCGTTGTTCCCCGGCCCTCGGAAACCTGTGTGCCCTCAAAATGCACCGTGCCTGGAAACACAGTGGCAGTCTCGATAGTTGGAATGTTGGGTGAAGGCATCACCCAGGGAGCGTCGGTCTCATCCTGCCAACAGTTGCGATCCCATCCATCCATTGTCACCACTTCGAGCTCGCAGTTGATCTTGAAATGGCCATTGAACATGCTCGCCAGCTCCCCGAGCGTCATGCCGTGACGGGTGGGAATTGAGTACTGGCCGACAAACGACTCATGCCCTTTTTCCAGCACGTTTCCGGCTACATGGCGGCCGTTAATCGGGTTCGGGCGGTCGCAGACGATGATTTTCTTGCCAAAATTGCGAGCCGCTGCCATGCAGTTGGCCATCGTGTAGGCGAATGTATAAATGCGGCAACCAACGTCTTGCATGTCAAAAATCAGGACGTCCACATCACGAAGCATTCTCTCTGTTGGTTCTCGCGTTTCACTGTATAGAGAATAAATAGGCAGGCCCGTTTCGCGATCAGTGGCATGATCGGTCTCGATCATGTTGTCCTGCACATCGCCGCGTATTCCATGTTGCGGACCAAACAGCGCCCGCAAATCTGCCCACTGATTTTCTTTTAAAAGGTCGGCAACATGATGGAACTGATGATTAACCGATGCCTGGTTGCAGACCAGCCCCAGGCGAGCACCTTGAATACGATGGCCCTGATCTTCAAGTAGTTTCTCAATTCCCAGCCTGATGTGTTTGCGAGCCATTGAATCGTCGTTAAATAATGTTCTGCTAAAAGTTAAAGTAATACATCAGCATCAGCCGCAAAGGACAGCACCGCCGTTTACGTTCAGAATCTCGCCGGTTATGTGCCGGGCCCACTCACTGCAAAGAAATGCGACGGGCCCGGCAATGTCTTCTGGCGTCGCAATGGCGCCAATGGGAATCGTTGCCATTATCGCGTTGCGCTGATCGTTGTCAGCGAGAGCATGTTCTGTCATCTCCGTAGCAACCCAACCGGGAGCTACCGCGTTAACATTGATTCCCCACGCAGCCAACTCACTTGCCAGCGATTTAGTGAAAGCGATTAGCCCGCCTTTTGACGCGGCATAGTTTGCGTAATTGGCTTCGCCTCGTTGGCCCGCGGTTGAAGTGAGAATAACTATCTTGCCGGACCTCTGCTTTTTAAGAATAGGGACAGCAGCACGACATACGGTCCAGACGCCCTTAAGGTTTATCTGGATGGTTCGGTCCCACAACTCTTCTGACAATTGCTCTACCGGCGCGCCTTCCCAGATGCCTGCATTGCAAACAATGATGTCAACGCGTTTAAAGCGTTCGATGGTTGCGTCAATCAGGCGTTCGGCTTCCGCCAGCTTTGCGACGTCGGCTTTGAATGAGAGCCCTTCCCTGCCCGCGGCAGTTACCGCGGCAACAGCAGCAGCGGCGGCAGCTGAGTCGTGCGCATAATTGATGACAACATTCGCGCCGAGCTTTGCAAGCAAGTGAGCGGTAGCACGGCCGATTCCTCTTGAACCGCCGGTAACAATCGCCACGCGTCCGTCAAGTGATAGTTCTTGAAGATCCATCTCAGATCAGCCTGGGGTCCCGACCAGCGAAACGACGTTCCTTGAACGGTTAGCCGCGCAAGCCTTCACAAACTCAGTGAATAGCTTTTGCGAAAGCTCGTCATCTTGCCAACCCAACTCTGGATGCCATTGCACGCCGAGGGCAAAGCGATCCGGCCTGGTATCTTCGACTGCTTCAATCAGACCATCAGAAGCCCATGCCGTTGCCTGCAAATCTTCGCCGACGTTTTCAAGCGCCTGATGATGATGGCTATTAACCACCGCGCTTTCAGCTTTCGCCAGCGCGGCAAGCATACTGGCGTTGGCTAAGGTAATCGTGTGCGAAGGACGATCGCGCGGCGCACCTTGTTCGTGCTTGATTGAGTTTGGCAGTTGCGTGGCAATGTCCTGAATCAGAGTGCCGCCGCGAAAGACATTCAGGATTTGCATGCCAAAGCAGATTGCGAACAGCGGCACATTACGGCGTTCGATCTCTTCGAGGACGAGCAGATCTGTTTCATCTTTTACCGGCACTACGCTTCCCAATTGCCGATGCGGTTGCGCGCCATAACGTAATGGATCTACATCGGAATCGCTTCCCGGCAGAAGGATACCGTCGAGCGACTCCATGACCGCCGCTATGTATTCCGGCTGCGGAATCAGACTGAGGTGCACGGGTGCGCCACCCGCCGCTTGGATCGCTTCGCTGTAATAGCGAGACAGGCAGAACCGATCGGTATTCAACTCGAGCCGCATGGTTATGCCGATGCGCGGGCGTTGTTGATTCGACTGTGGTTTGTAAGTCATGCCTGAAAGTATCATAGCCTAAAACTGTGAAAGGATCTTACTGCGGGTCCTCGCAGTTAGCGGTGCTGGGTCAGCTTGATGTCCGATAAGCTTTAGCTTGTTGTAACGCCGCGACAAACTAAAGGAACCTCTGATCAAGTGGATGCGACAACTCTTTGGAGTGCGCTGGCCTGGCAGCGCTGTAGTCGGTCGCAACCTGTCGCGGCCACGCCTGTTGAGTTGATTCAAGCAGGCGACCAGTCGCCTCGGACCAAAGCGGCGCCGGGCCGCCGCACTCCAGGGAGTTGACCACTTGTTCAGAGCTTGCTCAAGTTTATCGGACTTCTGCAGCCAAACTGACTACTCAGTTAGCTGCTTGCTTGACTTGCGTTCGAACGACTTCCTATAGTGACCTTTGCCAAAAATGTCATCCGAACATCCCCGCATTCGCAGCACGACGGTGCTGCTGGTCCGCAAAGATGGGCGAGTTGCGCTCGCCGGTGACGGCCAGGTAACGCTGGGCGAAACCATCATGAAAAGCAGCGCCAAGAAAGTGCGCCGGCTATACAACGACAGCATATTGGCGGGCTTTGCCGGGTCAACTGCCGACGCATTTGCGCTGCTGACGCGATTCGAAAGTAAGCTTGAGCAATATCATGGAAATCTGGAGCGCGCGTCTATCGAACTCAGTAAGGAGTGGCGTACGGACAAAGCGCTGCGCCATCTGGAGGCGTTGCTGGTCGTTGCCGACAGCAAGACCTCTTTTCTGCTGTCGGGAAATGGTGACGTAATTGCGCCTGACGACGGCGTATTGGCGATCGGTTCCGGAGGTTCCTACGCGCTGGCAGCGGCGCGTGCGCTTGCGAAGCACACCGAGCTTTCGGCGCGCGAAATCGCCGTCGAAGCGCTCGCTATCGCCGGCGAAATCTGTATCTACTCAAATCAAAATATAGTTGTTGAGGAATTGTAAAAAGCGTTTTCCGCTTTGTCTGCCGGTCAGGCAGTTACAAATGGTAAAGCAATAATGGTTATTTATCTTGAAGGCGAAGTTGACGAAGAAGTTCTGCTCGATGAGATGACGCCGCGTCAGATTGTTGCTGAGCTGGACAAACACGTAGTGGGCCAGCGCAACGCGAAGCGCGCAGTGGCAATCGCATTGCGGAACCGCGTCCGGCGTCAAAAATTACCACCTGAGATGGCGCTGGATGTGATGCCCAAGAACATGATCATGATCGGTTCGACGGGAGTCGGCAAAACAGAAATTGCCCGTCGGCTCGCGCGCATGTCCAATTCCCCTTTCCTCAAAGTCGAAGCTTCGAAATTCACCGAGGTCGGTTATGTCGGCCGTGATGTCGAAAGCATGATCCGCGACCTGACCGAAATCGCCGTTGACATGATTCGTCAGGAAAAGATTGATGAAGTTGCGGAAAAGGCCGAGCTCAATGTCGAAGAACAACTTCTCGATCTGTTACTGCCGCCGCCGCGCTCCTCTTCCAGTGCTTACGATTTTGATTCAAGTAATGCCGGCCAAGAGTCATTAGAGTCGGACTCAAAAGGTCCCGCGCGCGACGAACAGTTTCAGCGCACGCGAGAAAAACTACGGGCACAACTGCGCGAAGGTAAGCTGGACAACCGGCTGGTAGAAGTCGAAATACGCGAGAAGAATTTTCCGGTTATTGAGCTCGCTGGACCACAAGGTGTGGAAGAGATGGGCATCAACATGAAAGACATGCTGGGCAATCTTTTTCAGGGTCGTACCAAAAACCGGAAAATGACGGTCGACGAGGCAATCGAGCACCTGATGGCAGAAGAAGAAGAGCGTTTAATAGATATGGACCAGGTGGCGCGCGCGGCGATCGAACGTGTGGAGCAGTCGGGCATAATCTTTCTCGACGAGATCGACAAGATTGCCGGACGCGAATCCGGACATGGGCCCGATGTTTCGCGCGAAGGAGTGCAGCGGGACATTCTGCCAATCGTCGAAGGCACAACCGTTAATTCGCGCTACGGCATGGTCAGGACGGACCACATCCTATTTATTGCCGCCGGCGCCTTTCACGTTTCCAAGCCGGCGGATCTTATTCCCGAATTGCAGGGCCGCTTTCCCATTCGCGTCGAACTGGAATCGTTGACGGTCGAAGACTTCAAACGGATCCTTACCGAACCGAAAAATGCTTTGATAAAACAGTATCAGGCGATGATGGCGACTGAAGAAGTGAATCTGGATTTTACCGACGATGCGATCGATTCGATTGCAAATTTTGCCGCGCGAGTCAATGAAAACACAGAAAATATTGGGGCGCGTCGTTTGCAGACCATTATGGAGAAGCTGCTGGAAGAAATAAGTTTTGAAGGACCAGACCTCGAGCCCAAAAACCAGCGAATCGACGCCGCCTATGTAAATGCGATGCTCGCAGAGACTGTTAAGGACCAGGACCTCAGCCGCTACATTCTGTGAAAACCACTTCCCGTATTCAAATCACATTATTGGTCGCGCTCCTGGTGAGCTTCGGCGTCGCCTGCGGCAAACGCCGGCCGCCTTTGCCGCCAGTGGAGCGCGTGCAACAGCGAACTGAATCGCTGTCGGGCATACAGCGTGGCAACCAGGTAATCCTGAGTTGGCCGGCGCCGCGACGAAATGCGCCGGACCCAAGTGTGCAAAGCATTCGCCGTATAGATGTGTACCGGCTGGCTGAGAAACCGCGCGCGCCACTGGCCTTAACCGAAGAAGAATTCGCTGCCAGATCAACCCTGGTTGGTTCAGTTACTTACGACGAGATCAAAAGCGCCGGCGACACACTCACCTACACGGACAACCTGGAACTTGCCGGCGAACCTGCGCGTCTCCGTTACGCCGTCCGCTATGTCAATGCAGCGGGCCAGCGCGCCGCGTTTTCAAACTTTCTCTTGCTTGAGCCCGCAGTGCGCGTCGCCAATCCTCCTACGCTAATCGTCACTGGAAAAGAGCTTAGCGAGGACGCCATAACTATTTCCTGGCAACCGCCGGCCGCGAATATCGATGGTTCGACGCCCGTGAA
>DASQPM010000479.1:0-3336 GCA_035643935.1 Pyrinomonadaceae bacterium
CGCCAACTGATTTTCGACCAACGAAATCAGCGCCGCTGAAATCAGCAACTTGTCGGCGATGGGATCAAGCAATTGGCCCAGGCGAGTTACCTGCCGGCGACTGCGCGCGAAATGTCCGTCCAGATAATCAGTCAACGCCGCACCCAGAAAAAGCACTACGCCAAAAATGTGACGCGGCACGCCAAAGCTTTCCGAAAACGGTGTCAACAAAACGACGACGAGTATCGGAACTATAAAGATGCGCAGGAGCGTTAGAGCATTTGGCAGGTTCACAGTTTATAGCCTTGTGGGCGAGCCGGTGAAACTTCGGATGGCGATTGCCTGTTGGGGGTCCAGGCCCTGCAGTTTAGAGCCCAAGCTTTAGGTTGCTCTTGGGAAGCAGCAACCTAAAGGTTGGACTCTGAACTTCTTGAGCGTATTGCAACAATGAATTTGCAGTGTAGAGTGCGCATAAAAACACTGTCAAGACTCATTGAGTGCCAGCTTGCTGTTCAACTTTCCGTGGGCTAAAATTCCTGATTCGCTACCCACCGATATTCGCGTCTGTAGCGTCCCAATTAGGTTTCGTCCCATGGCACTTGATCGCATCACAGTAAGAGGCGCACGCCAGCACAACCTCAAAAACATCAATGTGGAGATACCCCGCGACCGCTTCACGGTAATCACCGGCCTGTCCGGCTCGGGCAAATCTTCGCTGGCTTTCGACACAATTTACGCTGAAGGGCAACGTCGCTACGTCGAGTCTTTGTCCGCCTACGCGCGTCAATTTCTGGATCAACTGGAAAAGCCTGACGTAGATTCGGTTGACGGGCTTTCTCCCGCCATCTCAATCGAACAGAAGACTGTCTCTCGCAGCCCGCGCTCTACAGTGGGCACAGTCACAGAGATTTACGACTACATGCGCCTGCTCTTTTCTTCAATTGGCCTGCCCCATTGTCACAAGTGTGGCGCGGCAATAACGCGGCAAAGTGTCGAACAGATTGTTCAGAACGTTCTTGGTCTGACGGAAGGCGAACGGGTGATGATCCTGGCGCCAATCGTGCGCGGGCGAAAAGGTGAATTCAAGAAGGAGCTTGAGAAACTCGGGAAAGACGGCTTCCTGCGCGCGCGCCTCGATGGCGAACTGCTATCGCTTGATGAGGAGATCAAGCTCGACAAACGCCGCAATCACACCATTGAAGCAGTCGTCGATCGGCTATTGATCAAGTCCGGTATTAATGAACGCCTGACGGAGTCAGTACGAACAGCCCTCAAGCTAACCGGCGGTGCTGTGCTGGTTTCGGTGGTTGACGGCGAAGAAAAACTTTATTCGGAAAAGATGGCCTGCGTGATCTGCGGCATCAACGTGCCGCCGCTCGAGCCGCGTTCGTTTTCTTTTAACTCTGCGTACGGCGCCTGCAAGCGTTGTCATGGTTTGGGCACCGTTCTGGAAGTCGACGCCGCCAAGCTTATTGCCGATGCAAACGTCGCTGCCGATAAACTCACCTTCATGGGCCAGGCGGATCGTCAGGGCTCGGCATATTTGAAGAGTGCGCTTCAGGCTGTCGCCAAACACTTTGGGGCCGATCTCAAAAAGTCATTCGCCGAACTACCGAAAGAAGTTAGTGAAGGATTTTTGCGTGGCGTCCCCGGCGAACTGACTTTTCGGCAGGGCCTTTATTCTTATCAAAACCCCTGGAAGGGCGCGGTGCGTTGGCTTCACGATCGTTTGAATGAGGCGCCTTCGGAAAAAGTAACCGCTGCGCTTGAAGAACTTGTATCACCGGTCGTTTGTCCCGATTGTAAAGGCAAGCGGCTACGGTCTGATTCGCTGTCCGTTCGACTAGGCGGCCGCGGCATTGCCGAGTACACGGCCTTGCCAATTGAAGATGCGGTTCCTGCGTTTGAAGCGATCAAGCTCAACTCGCGCGAGGAACAAATAGCCGGACAAATACTGCGCGAGATCAGGAATCGTTTGCGTTTCCTGGAAACCGTGGGGCTTGGTTATTTGACTCTGGATCGCTCTTCCGCGACGTTATCGGGCGGTGAAGGCCAGCGCATTCGTCTCGCCACGCAAATAGGCTCGCAACTTCGTGGCGTACTCTACGTGCTCGACGAACCATCCATCGGTTTGCATCCGCGTGATAACCAAAAACTGCTCGACACCTTGACGGCGCTGCGCGATCTCGGCAACACCGTGCTCGTAGTCGAACATGATGAAGAAACGATCCGGCGCGCCGATTATGTAGTTGATCTTGGACCAGGCGCTGGCGCGCACGGCGGTGAACTCGTCGCGTTTGGTACGGCTGACGATGTCGCAAACAATCCGCGCTCGATCACTGGCCTTTATATTCGCGGCGCACAGAAGATTGAAGTGCCAACACATAGGCGAGCAGCCAACGGAAAATATCTGACGGTGCATGAAGCGCGCGCCAATAACCTCAAAGACATCGATGTCTCATTTCCGCTTGGCTTATTGACAGTGATCACGGGCGTATCAGGATCGGGCAAATCCACCTTGATCGGAGATATTCTTTATCCCGCGTTGGCACGCCATCTCTATGGTTCGCTTGCCGAACCAGGAGCCTGCACTGCGGTAGATGGTCTCGAACACGTTGATAAAGTAATCGAAATCGATCAGTCGCCCATTGGCCGCACGCCGCGTTCGAATCCAGCGACGTACACCGGACTCTTCACTCCGCTCAGAGAGCTTTACGCGATGCTGCCTGAATCGCGCGAACGTGGTTACAAAGCAGGCCGGTTTTCCTTCAACGTCAAGGGTGGCCGTTGCGAAGCTTGTGAAGGCGACGGCATGAAACGCATCGAGATGAACTTTCTGCCGGACGTTTATGTGCTTTGCGACGTGTGCCGCGGCGCTCGTTACAATCGCGAAACGCTTTCAGTTAAGTACAAAGGAAAGTCGATTGCGGAGTTGCTCGACACGACAGTCGAAGAGGCCCTGCCGATTTTAGAGAACGTCCCACAGATTCAACAGAAACTACAGACGCTGCTCGATGTTGGTTTGGGATATTTAAAGTTGGGCCAGTCGGCAACCACGCTTTCAGGCGGCGAAGCCCAGCGCATCAAATTGGCGAAGGAACTTTCCAAGCGCGCAACGGGTCGCACCGTCTACATGCTCGACGAACCGACCACCGGATTGCATTTCGCTGACGTACATAAACTGCTCGACGTACTGCAGCGGCTCGTGTCACTGGGCAACACCATCATCGTCATCGAGCACAATCTCGACGTTATCAAGTCGGCTGACTACATCATCGACCTTGGACCAGAAGGCGGCGAGCACGGCGGCCGCGTAGTGGTTGCCGGAACGCCCGAAGACGTTGCTCGCTCGCGCCG
>DASQPM010000480.1:0-2276 GCA_035643935.1 Pyrinomonadaceae bacterium
TGACTGCGTCTGCTCATATTCGTCGTTCAGCTTCACGAGCATGGTGATGTCGCGCGCGACTTCGGGCTTGGCCATTTCCTCCGACAACTCCGCAAGGCGCTTTTCAAGTTCTGAAATCTCTGACTCTATGGTTTCCGGTGCGCGGGCTTTCTTAACAACCTTTACCCGCGATGAGCCACTCGCTGCCGGCTTTTTACCGCGACGTAGCCCACCCGTGACCGCAGGTGGGACTGACTTTCCCTTTCCGCGTCGGCCGGGCGCTATTGAAATGCCTCGGGGCTCGCTAAGGGAATCAGTGTTGCCGATCTCTGACCCGTTGGCTATTGCTGAAGCTGAGTCGTCTGTCAATCGTGACCGTGCCGACCCGTTCTGTGATCGGCCCACTAGCGCAGGGGCCAGCGACTTCGCTTTCCAGTCGTGATACTCCGTGTAGTCGCCGTTGTAATGTTCAGCGGCACCATCGCCATGAAGCGCAAGAATCTGTGTGGCCACGCGATCGAGAAAATAGCGATCGTGGCTGATGGTAATGATCGTTCCTTCGTAAGCACCGAGCGCTTCTTCTAATGCTTCGCGTGAGGGAATGTCCAGGTGATTAGTGGGCTCGTCGAGCACCAACACATTGACGCGCGAATAGATCAGCTTCGCCAACGCGAGTCTTCCCTTCTCGCCGCCCGACAGATCGCGCACGTGCTTGTAAACGTCGTCACCGGTGAAAAGAAACTTTGCCAGAAAGGTACGCAACTCACCTGCAGTGGCACTGGAAGACGCCACGCGGCGTAGTTCCATGATGATCTCGTTGCGATTATCAAGATCGTCGAGCTGCTGCGCGTAATAACCGATCTGAACCTTTGAGCCCCAGCGTATCTCACCAGCCAGCGAAGGAATCTTTTTCAGAATTGTTTTCAGGAAGGTGGTTTTTCCCGAGCCGTTTGGCCCAATAATGCCAAGGCATTCGCCGCGCCGCAAAATGAAAGAAATGTCCTGGGCCAGAATGTTTTCGCCATAGCCTACGGCTGCATGTTCGACGGTCAGCACATGATTGCCGGCGCGTTCAATCGACTTGAGACGAAAGTCGCCGGACGATTGATCTACGCGAACGGCGTCGACACGCTCGAGTTTTGCCAGCATCGTGCGGCGCGACTTGGCTTGTTTTGTTTTCTGTCCGGCAAGGTTGCGGCGAATAAACTCTTCGGTCTTCGCGATCAGTTGTTGCTGATTATCATAAGCGCGTTGCTGCGCCTCTCTACGCTCTTCGCGCTCGACTAAATAATCGGAATAGTTTCCCGTGTAGCTGGCCGCTTTTCCGTTTTCGAGTTCGATGATGCGGCGACAACAGCGATCCAAAAAATATCGATCGTGCGAAACTATGACGAACCCAGCCGAGTAGCTTTGCAGAAACTCTTCCAGCCACTCAACCGCGTTAACATCCAGATGATTTGTAGGTTCGTCCAGCAGCAACACGTCTGGTTCAGCCAACAAAAGGCGGGCAAGGCCCAGGCGGTTTTGCTGACCGCCGGAAAGTTTTTCCGTCTCCATTTGCCAGGTCGTGCGATCAAATCCCAGTCCCTGCAAGATCGCTTCCGCTTTCGCGCCGTACTCGAAACCGCCTTCGCGTTCAAACTGGTGCTGTAGATCGCTGTAACGCTCGAGCACTTTGTCGAGATCTTCCGGCGCTTCAGCCATGCGATGCTCCAGCACGTGCATCTCGTGTTCGATCTGCTGCAGATGTCCAAACGCCGAAAGCGCGGATTCATGAACGGTGGCGCCGGGTTCGAAATTTATGTGCTGGGCCAACAGGCCCAGTCGCACGCCGCGCGCACGCACGACATCACCCGCATCTTCCGTTTCCTCGCCGCTGATGAGACGAAAAATCGTAGTCTTGCCGGAACCGTTGCGCCCGACCAGACCAACATGCTCGCCGGGATTTATTTGCAGAGTTGTGCCACGCAGCACATTCTGTGTGCCGTAAGACTTGCGTACATCTGAAAGACGAAACAGCATAAATTGTCTGATCAAGCGAATGCGACAACTCTTTGGAGTGCGCTGGCCTGGCAGCGCTTTGGCCGGTTCGCGACCTGTGCGGCCACGCCTGCTTGAGTTTATTTCAATGATGCGGCGACCAAGTAGCGCGGACCAAAGCGGCGCCGGGCCGCCGCACTCCAAGGAGTTGACCGATTACCGGGCTTCACAAAAAAAGAGGTGCGGAGCTGAAGAAGCCCTCCGCACCCGCGCATTTGTTTTTAACAAAACTACGGCTTCGCAGCGCTGGCCTTTGG
>DASQPM010000481.1:0-3001 GCA_035643935.1 Pyrinomonadaceae bacterium
ACGTCTTCCATTTTCAATCGCGGCGTACCCGGAATCGCCGGCCTGCCCGGCGTCAACGGATCACCCGGTGCGGTGGAAAGATATTGAACCGAACCGCGCTGTGCCGAGGTCGCAGGCCGCCAGGGTCCCTTCGGGAAAACATCGCCCTGCATGTAACCGTCCTCCGCTGGATCGGAGTAGATGATTAAACCCACCGCGCCATTGTCCTGTGCAACCTTTGCTTTCACGCCTCTAAAAGAATTGCCATACCGCGCGATAGCGATCTTGCCTGTTACATCCACACCGGCTTTCTTCAGCGCCTCGTAATCGGGTGGCAAGCCGTAGTTGACATAGACCAACGGCGCAGTGACATCGCCACTGGCGCTGTAACCATTGAAGAGCGGAATGATCTTTGGATTGGAACTGGACGGGTCTTCGGGGACGACCGCCTCTTTCAATGCCAATCGTTCATGACGTGGCGCCACCAGTTCAACAACACTCGGTTGCTTTGGATACGGCAGCAACACTTCATACTCTTTTAGCTCAGAAGAAATCCCATAACTGCGAATCTGATCGCGAACATAGATGGCAGTATCATAGTCTTCCTTTGTTCCCGCGACGTGCGGCTGCGCGGTTAAACGGCGCAGGTGTTCTCGTGCCGAACCTGGTTCAGGAATAGCTTGAAACTCAGATTCCCAGCGACGTTCGGTAGCAGAGCCTTCAGGTGTGAAGCCGTCGAGCTGACTGGAATTATTTTGTGACCAGACCGAACGAACAGTCGCGTTGAAGCCCAGAAGAGCAAAAGTAAGTGCCAGAATCAGAAAACGGCGAGCAGTTTTCACTTTGAATCATCTCCTTATGACGCGTTCTTGCGTGAGCCGGCAACAGCCGCTGAACAATATTCGCTGTGCTGTCGTAAACGTAACCACTTAAGTTGAAAGGACGCTATGCCGATGGACAGTCGTTACTACCCCGGAGTTGAGGTCGATGTTTCCCGACTCACCTCCGAGCTTCGCAACCTTTTCGACAGTGACTATGAAGTGCAAACAATGAATGTATCTTCTACGACCGTACTGCAAGCGCGCAAGTCTAGCACGTTGCGCGATCTTACCGGATTGTCAGCCGCGCTAACGATTAAGGTCACACCGGAAGCGGGCGGCACGCGCGTAGAGATCGGGATGCAGAAGTGGTTCGACAAGGCAGCCATCGCGGCCCTTGCCTTAATGCTTTCCGCCGGCCTGCTCGTTGCGCTGCCTGCGCTCGGAGCTTATTGGCAATACAAGATCACGGAAGATGCGTGGAAAATCATTGAAGCTCACATTGCACGCCAGGCGGGTGGATACGTACCGCCGCTACCGGGGCGTTGCGGCAATTGCGGCGCCGTCAATTCAACTGGCGCAGGCTTTTGCTCATCGTGCGGCGCCAATCTCACAGTTGCGAATTGCCCCTCGTGTGGAGCGCAACAGAAGGATGCCTCGGCTCGATACTGTAATCGCTGCGGCAAGCCCTTGAGCGGCAAAGGTTGAGAACAGTTAAAAACTGCGGCCAAAAAAGTTTGACTTGCCGTCTCGATTGGTCGTATGGTTTCGCCGCCCGGACATTTCAAAATAGACGCAGCGGCAGGTCCCTGAGGAAGCTTAGTTCCCTCAACCTGTCATCGCTGCAAGCTCAACAAATTCAGGCAGCTTTAGTTAATGACCCCAGACGCACTTTCGCGTCGATCGAGCGGATTGCACGTTCCATCAAATTTTCTCAGAAAACTCCGGAGGTATGTATGAAGAAGTGTCTCCTAATGCTCATAGTTTTAGTTTCAGCGTGCTCAGCAGTTATTGCTCAGACGCCACCAACCATGCATGGTCCACCGAAAGTCCTTTACATCGTGCGCGAAGACATCAAACCAGGCATGATGCCGGCCCACAATAAACACTCTGCAAACTTCGCGACCATTTTCGCAAAATTGCAAACCCCTAACCATCGCCTCGCGCTTGTTCCCGTAGCCGGCAGCGAGAACGAAGTCGTTTACCTGACCGGCGCGGATACTTTTGCGGAACTCGAAGGTATTCTTCAGGCCACCGATAAAAAAATGGGCGCGGCAACTGGAACTACCAAAGCCGAGCTGGCGCGCCTGCAGGGTGAAGCTCCGCTGTTGCATGCTGCCATGCGCGATATGCTGGCGATCTATCGTCCGGATCTCAGCTTCAATCCGGGCGTGGTCCTGCCGCAGATGCGCTATTTCAGCATCACGACTATTCGTCTGCGACCCGGAAAGGATTCAGAGTATTCCGATTACATAAAGCAGCTGATGAATGTCGCGCGCGATAAGGCGAAAGTCGATAACGTCCATCTGGCCATATTTCAAGTCATCTCGGGAACGGCGGGTGGCACCTATCTCGTCTTCCGTCCCATGAAGTCGCTTGGCGAATTGGATGATCCGGCGGCCATGCGTGTGCGCGCCGCCATGAGCGACAACATGCGTAAGGATGCCGACAAAACGGTGAGCGATACCGTAATGTCGAGCGACACCAGTACCTACTGGTTAACGCCGGAGATGAGTTATGTGGAGAAGGAATTCGCCGCGCTTGATCCGGCGTTCTGGAATCCGAAACCGGAACCGGTAGCTGCTAAGCCAAAGCCGCGGAAGCGAACTCCCAAGCCGGCGGCGGCGGCGGCGCCCCCGGCAAACTAACGTGAGGTAGTAGGTAGTAGGCAGTAGGCAGAAAGCAGAAACTAACAACGCCGCGGGATCGATCAGATCTCGCGGCGTCTTTCTTGAGTTAGTGGCATAGACTTTAGTCTGTGCACCGACTAAGCAACATAGACTTCAGGAAGCTCTGAACAAGTTGGTGAAAAGTTTGCACTAAGCCCGCGCAGCGCGGCGATTGCATAAAGCCTGGGGTGGAGCGGAGCGAAACCCCAGGATTGTTCACGTAAAAAAGGAAGAGCCCACGAAGTGGGCGACAGCCGTTTTATGACAGGTAAATCGCCGGATTTCCGCTGTCGCACGCTTCGCGCGCTGGGTGTC
>DASQPM010000482.1:0-7767 GCA_035643935.1 Pyrinomonadaceae bacterium
ATGACAGTTCACGTCGATTCAGGAGCTGTTGTAGGCGGAGTAAATATCACCTTAGTCGCGCGCGACTCATTTGTGGTTTCGGGAGTAGTGGTACGTCAAGGGGACGGCACGCCATTGGCAGGGACGAGCGTTTTACTGCGAAACAAGGAATCGGAGTCAGGCGGCGCGTTGGTTCCAGGAATGAACCAACGAAGCACACGTACTGACGCTGAAGGTCGCTGGTCATTCAGCAACGTCGCGGAAGGTTCGTACGTTGTCATGGCGCTGGCGCCGCCCACTCGTTCAATGCATTCTGAAGAAGAGCCAGCGGATCGCGAAGAGGCATATCGCCAGTCGCGTCAAAGATTCCTGGTCGCGCAACAAGACGTAATAGTAGCGGGCGGAAACTTGAATGATCTGCTGCTGTCGATTTCCGGATCGGGATCGATTACTGGGGTCGTTGAATTGGAAAGCGGCCAAGCGTTGCCGCAGGGCCTGGTAATTTTTCTGGAACTCCTGCGTGAAGGAGGCTTGCCCGGATTACCGCTGCCCGTGCGCGTGCAACCGGATGGCTCTTTCAATTTCAACGAAGTTCAGGGAGGCGAGTTTTACCTGTCCGCAGCCATGCCGCAGGGATCAACTTTCTTTGTTAAGGCCGTTACTGCAAACGAAAGGGATCTGCGTCGCGTGCCGCTCAAGCTGGCTGAAGGTACAGTGGCTGGACCAATTCGTATCATACTCTCAACTGAATTGGGCCGCTTAACAGGTCGCGTCTTGTCCGACAAGAATCAGCCGGCGGGCGATCTGATAGTGTTGTTAGCGCCCGCTGAATCCGAGAAGCAACAATTTCGCACGTCTTACTTCACGACGCGAACCGCTGCCGATGGTGCCTATTCGTTGGTTATTGCGCCGGGTGACTACCTCGTTTTTGCGCGCCGCAGAGACCAGCTTCCGGGAATCATGTCGGACGAATTCATCAGAAATGAGGCGGGAAAGGCCATCCGGGTGACCGTCGCGGCCGGTGAACAGAAGCGCCTTGAGTTGAGTGCGCCATAGAAACAACTGCCAATCACTAACAATTCCCTTCCGTCAAAGTTTCTATTGCTTCCCGCGTCCATGCTGCCTAGAATGGAGCCGCGATTTTCCCGACGCTCGCTTCCTGATCTGCCCCTCCTCTAACAGCGGCACTGAAGATTCAGTAGAACTGATGCCGCGCGATAGTGTCTTCACAAACAATTAGCGAATTGTTTGCGGGACACCGGCCACAGAATTGAAGGCGCAAAAGAATGTCGGAGCTGGCACGATCATTGGTCTCGCATTTGCGACGGTTCGTCGGCGATCGGCGTCTAGCTAAGCGCCAAATGGCACGGCTTGCGTTTACGCTTTCGCTTGTTGGGCCTGCAATCAAGCTTAATGAATCGCGACCAGGTGCCGGCTTGAAAGGTCACACACTGGATGTAACCGTGAACGGGCTCGCGCTAGTCGTGCCCACCATCCTGCTCGGCGAACACCATCTCATTGGAGAGAATCGCAAACTAAAGATTGAGCTGGAACTACCGCAGGGGCCAGTGGCGATGCAGGTCCTGCCGCTTCGTTACGAGAGTCTCGAAGAACACCAGACAGAAACAGGCTACCTAATCGGCGCGAAGATTGTTGAGATATCGGAACCTGATCGCCAACGCTTTACAAATTACGTGACAGGATTGCTAACTTAACTCGCGCCGGTGTCTTCATCTCACCGTAACAAATCGCTAAACAAACTCGAGCCAACCAAAAGCTTCCGGTACATGGAAGTTGGGTTCAGGTGTCCGGGTAGGTTGCCAGGCGAGATAGCGTTCGCTGCCGAGACCGAGACAACGAAAAAGATTTGCGCGCCAGACATCGTGCGCGTTTGGTTTCGGAAGTGAACGACTCCAGGGAATCTGAATTGCAATCGTCACTTCGTCGTTAGAAACTCGTGCTGCTGCCGTCATCCCCGAATGAAATTCCCAGTCGGTGTGGCGTACGCCATTGATCAATTCAATCGCCAGGTCAAGCCATTCTCCGGTCGGCGCAACTTCAAACTCGAGATAACGATGCGGCTGTGCTGCATCGGGCGCCACAAAAAATTCACAGACATCTCTTTCCCACAACCCAATTGTTTTTTCCCGTAGTTGAGGGTTTGGACTAACTACCAGCGGCTCATTTTGCCGGCAAACAAAGCGCGCGGTTAGTGATTGTTCCGACCAGATAGTGCGCGCTTCGGCGTGACGTGACGGCGGCGCTTCTGCTCCTGACCAATAACGATAAATGTAAGCGGGTAGCGCGGTTTCCCAGGCGGGATGATCGAAATCTCCAACCGGAACGTCAGTGCCCGTAAATGGCGCAGCGATAGTTGTATCGGTCCGCATTACAACAAACCCCGCACCCAACCACCATCCACTTGCAGCGTAACGCCCGTAATGTAAGAGGCGCGCTCGGAGGCGAGGAACGCTACCGCCGCTGCGATCTCTTCAGGGTCGGCCAGGCGGCGCATTGGGACCTGAGCCGACCACAAACCAATCATTTCTTCCTTGGGTTTGCCAGTAGCTTTAGCTCGAGCTGTCGCCAATTCTTCCTGGCGTTCAGTTAGCGTGTAGCCGGGAGCGACGTTATTGACTGTGATGTTATCCGCAGCAACTTCTGTCGAAACCGTTTTGGCCCATCCGGTCAGACCAGCGCGCACCGTATTCGACAATAACAACCCATCGATAGGTTGCTTCACAGAAACAGAAGTGATGTTTACGATGCGACCCCACTTCTGAGATTGCATGCCGGGCAGAACCAGTTTTGTCAGACGAATCGCTGACAGCGCATTCAGCTCAAATGCTTTGCGAAACATGTCGAGGTCAGTGTCAGCAAAAGTAGTGGATGGTGGACCGCCGGCGTTGTTTACCAGAATATCGATCCGGCCTGCGCGTTCGCGCGCGAGATTTACAAAACGCTCCACCGATTCGTTATCGGTGACGTCGGCGCCAATGCCCGCAACCGTGGCGCCGGTTTCATCATGAAGTTTTTGCGCTGCCTCACTCGCCCGCTTTTGGTCACGCGAACAAAGGAAAACGCGTGCGCCCTCCTTTGCCAGCTCACGCGCCGTCGCGAAACCGATTCCTTTGCTGGCCGCTGCAACCAGCGCCACGCGATCCTTTAAGCCTAAGTCCATAATTCCTCTTTTCTGCCGGGCTAAGTCTCGAGTCCTTGCAAACAACTATCAAGTAGTTTCGCCGGATCTTCATCCTGAAAAACGCGCGCGCCGGTCTCCTTCGAGAACTTCCGCAAGAGATAATCGGCATCATCGGCAACGCCTCCGGTGCCCGTCAAACAGCCGATAATTTTTCCTTCGTCGTGCGCAATGGAAAATTCATTGAGTGAGCCCATGGCTCCCGCGACAAACAAAACGAGGTCGCAGGATCGTACCAGCACAACGTTCCGACCCTTCAAGCCAAAACCGGTGTAGACAATCAGGTCGCAGGCATCGAGCGGCAGTTTGTATTTTTCAACATGCTCTTGAATGTTCTGCGCGGGTGAGATGCCCAGATGAAAAACGCCCGCGTCGTGCGCGGCTTTCCCAACGACATACACTATGCCGGTGGTGGCGCCAGTCAAGAGCAACAAAGGACGTGACGCGATCGCCCGCGCCAGTGCCTGCGCCTTTTCTACCAGCGCATCTTTGGTATCAGGCGATGCATCGCCGGCTGATCCCATTACTCCGACTTTGATCTTCATCAAGTTATTTGTAAGCGAAGCCAATTACCTCTGGGTTTCGATTCATCCCAGCTTTTTCGTTGCCGTTCCCAGTGGGCCAACGCCGGCTTCTAAACCCTGCTCTTGCGGCTTCACAGCCCCGATATTTTCGACCGGTTCGCGTTTGTCCTGATCCCACCAACGTTGTGTGGCAAACCAAGCCAGGCCGGGCAGCAAGAACAATGCGCCAATACCAATCGAGACGAGCCGGGGCGATAGCCCGATCGGATCTAGCAATACGCCGGTAGCATAGTTTGAAACTGCCATCGTCAGCGTTAACAAAGCCAGCTCGGCTGCGAACACTCGGCCGCGAAAATTGTCTTCAACGCCCCGTTGCAGCAAGACAGTAGAGAAGACCCACAAAATACTTCCGCCCGTATGCGCGATTCCCAAAACCACCAACGCAACCACAAAACTTGTAGCTGCGCCAAATGCCATATAGAACACGCCGCCGATTAAGAACGCGATGCCGATGGAATTCTGCATACGCTTTTTGCCTTCGCCGGAAATGCGACGTGCGACAATTGGCCCAACGGCAGTCCCGATGCCGCGCGCTGCAAACAACACACCGATGCCGGTCGCAGCGCTATGTCCTACGGGAAAAACCTTTTCGCCAAAAACAGCCAGCAACGTAAGGATGCCACCACCCATACCCCAGGCCGGTTTGACCAGTAATAGAGCCAATACGCGTGGCCGTCGTTTCACATAGCGAGCGCCTTCAATCGTCTCTGTTATTCCGAGCGCGCGGCCCAATGTCAGCTTGCGCTTCTCCCGCGGTGGTCGCTTCGGGATACGAACACTCGCAATCAAAGCAGCAGAGAGGAGAAATGAGAGAGCGTCAAGGACAAACGCGACATCGGTACCAAACAATCCAGTCACCACGCCGCCGATGGCTGCACCCAACGTCAGCATGCCCGACCAGGTGACGGAAGAAATCGCGTTTGCGGCCACTAACTCTCGATCGGCAACAATGGAGGGAATTGCGGCTGTTTTTGCAGGCTCGAAGAAGGTTGAGAAAGCGAGTTGCAACACCGTCAGGAAATAAATTATCCACACCTGATCCGCGCGCCGCACCAGAAGAAATCCGAGCACAACCACTGCACGCAGCAGATCAGACACAATCATTATCGTGCGCCGGTTAAATCGATCCGCCACCACGCCCGACAGCGATCCAAAAACGAAGCTGGGCACAAACCGCGCCACCATCAGCAGTCCGATGTGGCGGCCGGAACCAGTTAAATTGAGGATGATTGTGTAAAGGGCGATTGTGTCAAACCAGTCGCCCATTTGGCTGACAACCTGACCGAGCCAGAGCTGGCGAAAGTCTCGATTGCCGCGAAGCAGCTCGATATAACCGGCAGACGTAGTTTTCGCTATTCGTTTGCTGGTGGATTTGTCCACGTGTTTCCCGCTCAAGAACAAAAAAGCGACGACCTGAACGGTCACGAAGAACCGATTTCAGTTCAAGCCATTCGCTCAGATTGGTTTAACTGACGAAGGTTGCCCTCTCATTTGCGGGTTGTCAACCAATCGATTGCCGCTCTGACCGACGACATCACTCTGACCTGTCAAATTGATTCCAGGCAGGAAGGCTAACATTTTCGCCTGCAATTCGTTTTGAAAAACCCTCGATAAGTCAACCCGCTCGTCGCGAGGTCGCGAACGAAAGCCTGCGGCACAACAATTGAGAAAGGGAATGGCGCGGCTCAGAGGCCTTCGGCTTCACGGGCTCTCCGCACGGAGCCCGAGCCGCCAAGATTTTCAGACAGCGCGCGCCGGATACGCCGCGCTACTTTGACAAGCTCTCACCCAGCAAGGCGGGCACGAACGCTCGCCCGCTTGCCCCAGTTAGGCCAAAGCAAGTTGAGTTGCTCCCAGCTTGCTTTGGCCACAGAACTGAAGTGAAGAGTTTGCCCGGTAATGAAGTCGAGGCGTGATGTTTTTGCGTTTGAAAAGAATCTGAATGAACCCAGGAGCGCGGATGAATCAGCTCGAACAGACTGGTCAGAACTTCCCTGCGAAGCGTTACCGGCTTTTTATCATTGCCGGTGGCGCTTTCATCGCGGCGTGGGCCATTCACCAGATGATGTCGCTCGCTCTTTTGAGCGTCGCACTGTTTGCCGGCGCGCAGGTGATTTACCTCGCCTGGTTTCGCCTTAGCGCGAAAACGCGCGAGACCGAAGAGCTTAGCCGCATGCACTTTGCGACTGCCGAAGCGCTGGCCACGGCAATAGACGCAAAAGATCAAACAACCCATTGCCACGTGCGCCGGGTACAGGTTTACGCGGCCGAACTCGGCGAGGTTCTGGGCCTCGGTGTCGCGGAGATTAGCGCACTTAAAGCCGGAGCCTTGCTTCATGACGTCGGCAAGCTCGCTGTTCCCGCTCACATCATCAACAAACCTGGCCGCCTCACACCGGCAGAGTTTGAAAAGATGAAGATCCACACCACGGTGGGAGCGCAGATTCTCAGTCGTATTGATTTTCCTTATCCCGTAACTCCAATCGTGCGGCACCATCATGAGCAATGGGACGGACATGGTTATCCCGATGGCTTGAAGGGCGAACAAATTCCAATCACGGCGCGCATCATTTCCGTCGTCGATTGTTTTGATTCAGTAAGAGAAGATCGTCCGTTCAGACGCGGCATGACGCGCGATGAGGCGCTCGCGTTCCTGCTTCGCGGTTCAGGCACCCATTTCGATCCCAACGTCGTGGAGTTGTTCATCAAGCACTTGCCGCGTTTTGAAGCGCAAATTGCCGCCCTGGGATTGCCGCAGCAATTGCCGCCAAATGAAAGCCATGAGCCATTTGCCTTAAACGAAGTGGACATGGTGCAAACCCGCGAACGCGGCTGCTACATGGCCTACGATCAGATTAAGAGTGCGCACCAGGAAGTTTATGCACTTTACGAAATTGCCCGTACCTTTGGCTCCTCCCTCAATGTAAAGAATACGGTGGAGATACTGGTCGATAAGGTTGGCCACGTCGTGCCTTTCGATACCTGCGTCGTTTATCTCTACGACGAATTGAAAGGTTATGCGACCACCGCGCACGTCGCAGGTAGAAATGCGAAGTGCCTTGCAGCCAGATGCGTCGCGCCCGGCGAAGGCGTAACCGGTTTTGCCCTGGCCAATCGCAGTCCCATCAATCAACTTCATCCCAGCCTTGATTTCGCCGGACTGGAAATTGAGCGCGAATACCGCTCGATGGCCTCGTTGCCGCTCTTCAAAGACGAGATACTACTCGGTGCAGTCTCTGTCTACTCAGCAGAGCTCGATGCGTACACTGACGATCACATGAGATTGCTGGAGACTGTAACGCGCCTCGCTTCCGATGCGCTGTCGAATGCGATGCATCACGCTGTAGCTGAATCAAACGCGTTGACCGATCCGCTCACCGGCTTGCCAAATGCGCGTTACATCGCCCTTCGTTTTGACGAAGAAGCCTCCCGCGCGCGTCGAACGGACCGGCCATTCCAGGTGGTCATGCTTGATCTCGACGACTTTAAGATTGTCAACGACACCTTTGGCCATAAGGTGGGCGATAAGATGCTGCGCGAGATGGGACGAATCATTCAGGGCCAGTTGCGCGAGTATGATTTTATGGCGCGATATGCGGGTGACGAGTTCGTAGCCATCGTTCAGGAGTTAGTTGGTAATCAGGTGGAAGATTTGCGCAATCGTATTGAAACCGCAGTTTCCGAGTTCTCGCTCAAAGTTCGCGGTGGTGGCGAGGCCCGGGTCGGGATCAGCATTGGCACCGCGACGTTTGGCCTTGAAGGAGAAACGCTGGACCAGCTGCTGGTTGCGGCTGACCAGGCCATGTACCGGGCCAAGTCAAGTCATAAGCTGGACAAAGTTTCGCGCGAGACGGCCCTCCCAGAAAGCATTGTCGAAGTTGAGAGCGACAACCTCGCATCTGTTTCTGTAAATTGATCCTTACGACACGGTTGAGTTTGAGGGCGGGTTTGCTCCCGCCCTTTTTCATTGGGTTTTCTATATTTCGCGGCGCGCAAATGACTTTG
>DASQPM010000483.1:0-6229 GCA_035643935.1 Pyrinomonadaceae bacterium
AAACGCGAAGCGGCAATTTTCGCGGCGCGATCGAGATCAAGTATACCCAGTGCGCTGCCCAGATCGACGTGATCTTTCGGCTCAAAATCAAATTCCGGTTTCGTGCCCCAGCGACGCACTTCAACGTTATCTGATTCAACTTTGCCGACGGGCACGCTTACATGTGGAATGTTGGGCAGCGACACCAACAAGTCACTCATGCGCGTCTCAACCTCAGCGCGCAGGCGATCGAGTTCCGCAATGCGATCCTTCAGTTGGCCAACCTGCTTGCGTCGTGCTTCGGCTTCGGCAGAATTGCCTGCCTTCATCAGGGCGCCTATCTCGCGGCTCGAGGCGTTGTGCTCTGCATTAAGCTGGTCCGATTCCGCGATCACGCTCCGGCGCTCTGCGTCGGCGGCGGCAAAGTCGTCGAGGCTTTCAGGCGCAACTCCGCGTGTCGCCAATGCCTTGCGCACGTTTTCCAGATTGTCGCGAACGTAGTTAAGATCAAGCATTTGTTTGTTCTATTCCCGCAAATTGTGATAAGAGAAACGCCTTAGGTTTATTACCAGCGAATGACGCTAGCCGACCGCTGATACCTGTGTCAAGAAACCGGTTTCAAGGAAAACTATGCTGCACTAACGGGTATGTCCATGGAGGTGCTTATCACTTCAGCAGCCGAGAAATCTTCTGAACTAACAATGGCTGCCGCGCGTCCAAAGCTTTTACCAGTGAATTCTCGTGCAATTTGTGGATACCCGCGCAGTAAACCTAAATCGAAGCTTAGTTCGAGTTTAGTTAACCGAAGTCTTCAAGTCAGAGCACTCGCCTGCTCTGAGAGGGCAAACCAAAATGACAGACTCACAGCAATCAATCGCTTCCCAACGAAAAATTATTCGATCGAGAGCGCTCTTCGTCCTGCTGCTGTCAGCGACGTTCGCCTTTGGGGTCTGGGTTTCGCCCTATCTTAAAAAATATGAGCGGATTCAGGCAGACTCGCCACCTACATCAACTGATTACAGCGTGACGCTGCCGGAGGGTGAGACTATCATCACCATTCTTGATACGAGATTGGACCCGCAGTTACTCGCGCGGTTGGTCGTTGAGCGCCACGGAGACACCATTACCGGTGTTCCCGAACGAACCAGGAAAATTGCTCCGCGGGCGCGTCTCAGCCCGGAGGATGCGACCTTCTTTCACCGTGAACTTGGCGGCCTCGCGGCACCGGGCAGTTCGCATTGGCAACGCGCCAACCGGATCCGCACATGGTTGGCAAGTGTCGTTCACCGCATAGGCGCGCCTGGACTGGCCACGCGCGATTCTCGTCACGCCTACGAGCAAATGCGCCTGGGACTGCCGGTTTTATGCGGCAACCTGGCGCAGATCTATGTTGCACTTTGCGAAGCCGCTGGATTAAGTGCCAGGACCGTTGGGATGGACATGATGGCTCGCGACGGGCAGTTCGGCAGGGATGCACACGCCGGGGCTGAGTTTTGGATACCCGAGATGGGTGGCTGGGTCTACCAGGATCCCACCTTCAATTGCTACTGGGACGTTGACGGTAAACCAGCCAGCGCGCTCCAACTACACGACGCGTTATTGGAGAGACGTGAGATTACTTTAGACCCTGAAACCTGCGGGACTGAAACCGCCTCGCAGAACTACGTTGATCCGCGGCAATATTTTCGGCAACTCTCATACGAATACCGTCCTGGTGGCGATCTGCTCTATTACGCCGATAGCCGGCTCGAACCTCTCAACATGGGTGACCGAAACTGGAGTCAGACGGATGATCGCGCGGACATTGAAGGGCTCGACGCAGACGGCGTGACCGTCGTCGAGCAAAGGGGAGAAGTCGCTGAAGGGATCTACGCTCAGGTAATAGGCGATAGGCTGTTTGTCAGAGACCGTCGTGAACAAAAACGAGGGATCCGCGTGCGCTCTTCAAGAGGGCCAGTGCAGGCCTGTGCCTATGAGCATCGCCGTGCCGAGGATCTCGGTCTTTTCAAGAACGATAACGTTCTACACAACGGCTCGTTTCGTTTTAGAAGCGTTAACGAATTTATCGCGCAAGACTGGCAGGTTAGTGGGCCGGTCGAGGCAATGACAATCCTTGGTGGTCAAGGCATGTCTGCGCTCTCCGGCGGCAAACTGTGGCAACGATTCCAGGTCGCCCCGGGAAAATATTACTTGATGTATGCAAAGTTGAATGCGGTACGTGGCGACGTCATTTGGTCGCTGGCGGACCCGGACAGGAACACAGAATCAAAAGGCGTAGTTGAGTCCGGTGGCATTAGTGAGGTAGTTTCTGATGTTGTTTTGAGCCGGGGCAATGAGCTCAACGTCTCATTTGAGGTACCTGATGGCGGTGCCTTCCGGGTGATGGATGTGATCGTTACGCAAGCACCGACGTTGTTGGCCAACAGCGGAACGGATCATTCTGAATAGACCATAATGAGAACTGCTAGGCGCTAATAGATATTCTGAACTGCGATACGCTCGTTCAGTTGTTAGCTAATCTGACTGGACAGTCGCGCTTAATGCCACAAAAAGTTCGCAAAGCAATTTTTCCCGCCGCCGGCTTAGGCACGCGTTTTCTGCCTGCTACCAAAGCGTCTCCGAAGGAGATGCTGCCGCTCGTCGACAAGCCGTTGATCCAGTACGTGGTGGAAGAAGCAGTTGCCTCGGGAATTGAATCGGTCGTCATCGTTACCGGTCGCGGCAAGGCCAGCATTGAAGATCACTTCGACGTTTCGTTTGAACTGGAAAAGCTCTTGGAGGAACGCGGAAAGCTGGAGGAGCTGAAAGCGATGCGCGCGATTTCCGAGATGGCGCGCGTGAGTTATGTACGCCAGCAGGAGGCGCTTGGTTTGGGTCACGCGGTGTTGCAAGCGCGCGACCTGGTGGGAGACGAGCCGTTCGCGGTCATGCTGAGCGACGACATCATCGATTCCGAAACGCCTGCGCTCAGGCAATTGCTCGATGTCTATGAGAAATATGGCGCTCCCGTTGTCGCTGTTTTTCAAGTAGAAGGCGAAGCAATTTCGCGTTTCGGAGTAATCGACGGAAAACAAGTCGAGGAAGGCGTGTATAAGATCACGGACATGGTTGAGAAGCCGGCGTTCAACGATGCGCCTTCCAACCTCGCGATCATTGGCCGCTACATTTTGACTCCCGACATTTTTGACGAGATTGAGAAAACAACACCCGGGGCCATCGGCGAAATTCAAATCACCGACGCAATGCGGTCACTGCTCAAGAAGCGTCCATTTTATGCAGTGCGTTTCAAAGGCACGCGCTATGATGCGGGCGACAAGTTGGGTTTTCTGATCGCTACGGTAGAATTCGCGCTCAAGCATGAGGATCTGGCGCCAGAGTTTCGCGAATATTTACAGTCGCTAAAGCTCAAGTAAACAATGGCAGGGAAGGGTCAACCAGTTTAGAGTCCAACCTTTAGGTTGCTTTTTGTTAAGTAAGAACAAGCTGAAGCTTGGACTCTGAACTGCTTGAGTCTTCTCTACTATGAGGTTTTTCTTCTTGAACTTTTTCTAAATATCTATTCCTATGCCTGATCAAAAACAATTCTCAGGACGCACCGCCCTTGTCACTGGCGCTACGCGCGGCATTGGCCGCGCCATCGCGCGTGAACTCGCGCGTCGCGGCGCTGACATTGCCTTCAACTTTGCGAAGAGTGCCGAGGCTGCCGAATCGTTGACTAAGGAAATTGAAGCGCTCGGCGTGCGCGCACTTGCTGCGCAATGCGACGTCGCAAATACCGAAGCCGCCGCCGAGATGGTGAAACAAGTTAAAGAAGCTTTTGGCCGCATCGACTTTCTCGTCAACAATGCCGGCATTACCCGTGACAATCTGATCCTGCGCATGAAGGAATCTGATTGGGACGACGTTATGGACACTAACCTGAAGGGCGCCTGGAATTTTTCCAAGGCAGCATTGAGAACGATGCTGCGGCAGGACGAGGGCGGATCGATTCTCAATATCTCATCGATCAGTGGCGAAGTGGGAATGCCCGGGCAGTCAAACTACTCGGCGTCCAAGGCCGGAATGGTAGGACTAACTAAAGCGCTCGCAAAAGAAGTCGCGAGCAGGAAAGTCACGGTCAATGCTCTGGCGCTCGGCATGGTTGCCACGGACATGGCCGGCGCGTTGAATGAAAGTAACCGCGCGAAAATCATGGAGCAAATTCCCCTGGGCCGTTTTGCGGAAGCGGAAGAAGTCGCTCGCATCGCCTGCTTTATTTTGTCTGATGACGCGCGTTACATCACCGGCCAGGTAATCCAGGTCGATGGCGGCCTCGCAATATGATTGACCCTCAGCTAGCTCAGCTAATAGCGCGCATACTATTGGCCGCGGATGAACGCAGATGAACGCGGATCAGATTAAACACTAAAATGCTAACTGATTTTTAACTGTTTCGTTATCTTCTCTGATTCGCGTAAATCCGCGTTAATCCGCGGCTGATCTATGCAGTTCAAAAGATGAATGACGTTTGGCCTGAACTGAAATTCGCCGACTGGCAAGACACACTCGCCACCCTGCACATGTGGACGCAGGTGGTCGGCAAGATTCGCCTTGAGCAAACACCGCTGGTGAATCATTGGTGGAATGTGCCCCTGTATGTTTCCGCGCGCGGACTTACTACTTCACCGATGCCCTATCGCGATGGCCGCGTGTTTGAGATTGAATTCGATTTCATCGACCACCAACTTCTGATCGAGTGCAGCGACGGCTCTACTACGACCCTCGCGCTGCGTCCGCAGTCAGTCGCGGATTTTTATGCGGAACTTATGTCGGCGCTTCATGGGTTGGGAATCGATATCAGCATTTGGACAATGCCGGTCGAGATTCCAAATCCGATTCGCTTCCGAAGATCATCAGCATAAATCTTACGATGCCGAATACGTGAATCGCTTCTGGCGCGCGCTGGTGAAGATGGACGACGTGTTCAAGGAGTTTCGCGCGCGTTTCATCGGCAAGGTTAGTCCGGTGCATTTCTGGTGGGGCAGTTTCGACCATGCCGTCACGCGCTTTTCGGGTAAACCCGCTCCCGAGCGTCCCGGCGACAATCTGATCAACCGCGAAGCTTATTCGCACGAAGTCATCAGCCACGGCTGGTGGCCCGGCAATAAAGATATGGAAGCGGCTTTTTATTCCTACACTACGCCCGAACCCGCCGGCCTCGGGGACACCATTAAGCAGGGAAAGATTCTTCCCGCCGAAACATTCTACAATTCTGAGATGAAGGAATTTTTTCTACCGTACGAAGATGTGCGAAAATCCGACTCACCGGAAAAAGCATTAATGGATTTCTGCCAAACCACCTACGAAGCCGGCGCGGATCTCGCTGGCTGGGATCGCGCCGCGTTGGAGCGGCCAGCAAATCACAAACCATAGCGCGGCACGGCATTCTTAGCTTTCTACTTTCAGCTTGCGGCTTTCTGCCTCCTGCCTCCTGCTCCTGCCTACTGCCTACTGATCTTTCCATTCCGGAATTCGGCCCGGCGTCCACGGTGCGCCGGCAGCTTCCATCTCTTTTTCCAGTCGCGCTAAATCAACTTCAATCAATTGCCGCAGTTGCGCGAGTGTTGTCTCAAACTCCTGCGCCGCAGCGTTGTATTGATTAATTTGCGTCTGCGTTGGCCGCGCAATTGCCGTGCGTTGCGAGCCGACGATGTCGCCGACGCGGTCGCTAATCGATGGCGGCAGATTCATGTTGCGCGCGCGCAGCGCGTTGTCACCACGCAGTGAACGCAGAATGTCGTTGGTGCGTTTGTCCAGCGTGGCGGCTGCGTCGAGCAACCGATCGCCCGCTGATGGCGTGTCCAGCAGCGCGCGTCTTATCAAAGCCAGACGCGGCTTCAGTGCATTCGCGGCGTCGAGTGCGCCACTCACCGCACGCTGCAACCTCGCCGCCTTTCGCTGAAACTCAACCAGTGCGGCGCGATCGGCCGGCGCCATATTTTCCTGGCCTTCAACTACAATGCGAAAGTCCTGTGACGTGGCGAGCGGCGTCATCGCACCGCCAACTCGGCGTGCAAACGAAACCTTGTAACTGCCCGGCATGACCAATGGACCGCCCGGCGTATCATCGAAAGGATTTTCTGTTTCCGGATTTGGCGGCGGCGGTAGCGACGCAGGCGGATAACGCAAGTCCCACGAAACACGTTGCATACCTGCCGTCACTGGCCCAGTCAGACGCCGCACCACTCGGCCGTCGGCATCACTGATAGTG
>DASQPM010000484.1:0-3995 GCA_035643935.1 Pyrinomonadaceae bacterium
CGGCAATGGAGTACTCGGCTTGGCCCAGTCGCCAAAATACTGCTGCGCAAGCTTGAAGGCATTGGCAGATTTCAGGTCGCCGCCCAAAACGAGAATGGCATTATCCGGACGATAGAAACGGCGGTGATAAGTGACTACATCATTGCGAGAGATTCTGGCGATCGACTGTGGCGTACCTGCAAGCGGTTGGCCATACGGCGCACCACCAAAAATCACACGCGCAGCGACATAACGAGCGATCGAACCGGGTTGACCAAGCTCCACCGTCAGATCGTCCAGCGTTTGTTGTCGCAAGCGTTCAATCTCGTCTTCCTTAAAAGTAGGCCGCCGCAACACATCCGACAGAATCTCCAGTGCCGGCCCAATCCTTGCAGACATCACGTTCACGCCAACGCGTGATGAGTCCCAGCGCGCGGACGCGTCAAGCGATCCGCCCAGCGCTTCGATGGCTTCGGCGATCTGCGTGGCGCTGCGTTTTTCGGTGCCCTTGGTTAACAGGTCAGCAGTCATGTTGCTGAGTCCCGCCAGCTCAGGCGGATCAACTTCGGCGCCATTTTTCACTAACAGTTGAGCTGCAACCAAAGGGCTGCCGTGTCGCTCAACCACAATCACGCGCAGGCCGTTTGCCAGTGTCTTCTCGACTGGCTTGGGAAATTGCGCGGAGCGTGGTGGCGCCGGTGGCGGAGGTGTAGCTTGCGGCGACTGCGCTTTGGCCCCCAGCGAAGTAACGAACAGAACAATGAGCAGCGCCAGCGAAATCAGCGCGACATTACCAACCCTATTGATTCTCATCGTCCTTGCCCTCCCGCCACACGTGGCCTCTGATCTTCCAAACTTTTTAGATGGCCGGTCGCTTGTTCAGTCTTAGGCAAGTAGTAAATCACCAGCCGGTTCGCCGCCGTGAAATATTTCTTCATGACGCGTTGAACGTCGGCCGCGGTCACTGACTGTAGCTGCCGCAGGTCCGTGTTGACTCGATTAGCATCGCCAAACAACACGGCCGCCTCGCCAAGTGACAATGCTTTGCCATTACTCGTTTCACGCTGACGCACTTCATTCGTTACCAGTTGGTTCTTGGCCTTATCCAATTCTGCAGCCGTAACGGGTGCGTTCTGCATTTTTGCGATCTCTGCGAGCAGGGCGCGCTCACCTTCTTCAGGTTTTTTTCCGCTGGCCAGCACCAGGTTGAAATAAAAGACGCTGGCATCTTCGCGCAGATCCGGGGTGGCGTCGGCGCTTTGCGCAACTTGTTGCTCATAAATCAAAGAGCGGTAGAGTCGTGAAGATTCACCCTGCGACAAAATTGTTGCGGCAACGCGCAGTGCCGCCGTATCAGGATCCTTCTCGGAAGGCGTCAAGTAGGTCAGCGCGATCGCCGGCAACGGCACATTGGGGGCGAAATGTGTTATACGACGCTCCGCGGTTCGTTCCGGCTCTTTAATGCTGACGCGCGGCAGCGCCGTGCTCGGCTTGGCAATCGGCGCCAAATATTTGTCTACCCAGGCATCGAGTTGCCTGGGATCAAAATCGCCG
This sequence comes from Pyrinomonadaceae bacterium, assembly GCA_035643935.1. Taxonomy (GTDB): domain Bacteria; phylum Acidobacteriota; class Blastocatellia; order Pyrinomonadales; family Pyrinomonadaceae; genus PSRF01. Next base: position 1,534 of record DASQPM010000484.1, read on the forward strand.
GCCACCACCAGCGTGGCATTGTCAGGACGATAGAAGGTGTTATGAAACGCGCGCACATTCTCCAGCGACGCAGCGTCGAGATCTTCAATACTGCCGATGGTTGGTCGTTTATAAGGATGAGCAATGAACGACTGTTGTTCGATCAAGTATTCGAGCATTCCATACGGCGGCGCCAGGTAACTTTGCCGGTACTCTTCCTCGACAACGCTGCGCTCAGATTTAAAGTTTGGCTCGTCGACGGTTAATCCCGATAGGCGGTCTGCCTCGGCCCACAACAACGTCTCGAGATAATTAGAAGGTACAACCTCGTAATAGACGGTCACGTCTGGATTCGTGAACGCGTTATTAAAGCCGCCCACATCTTCCGTCAGACGGTCCATCATTTCCGACTTCATGTTCTTCGTCGCCTTGAACATGATGTGCTCGAAAAGATGCGCAAAGCCGCTGCGACCAACCGGGTCGTCTTTTGAGCCGACGTGATACCAAACTTGAATGGCAACCGTTGGGCTGGAATGGTCCACGGCGCTAAGCACGCGCATGCCATTCGCAAGGTGTCGATCGCGGAACGAAATTTTTGGCAGGGCGCCCTGGGCCCGTAGGACTTCCGCACAACCAAGCGAAATCGCAAAAATTGCGGCAAGCATAAACAAGCGTACAAATTTTTGTTGCTTCATCAAGTTAACTCCAGAAATATGGATTCGCAGAATGCTTCCCGGATTCGGATGATCAAATCTTTGGTTCGTGTTGCTATCTACGCAACTCGCAAGGCGGGGGTTTCAATCCAGGTCAATCGAAATCAAGGGGATTACGATAGGGCTTGTCTTTATCTTTCTCAGCGCGCTTCATGGCCTCCTGAAATTTTTCTTCAAGAATGCGATCGCGATCTTTCATCGAATTCAACTCCTGAGCAAAAATCTGTTCGCGCACCTGTTTCTGCTTGTCGAGTCCTTTCACCATCTCGTCGAATGAAGCCAGCGGCTTGCTTTTCTCTTCATGAGAGATCAGCGCGCCGGTTTGCGAGTCGATTCCCAGCGTCGCTTCGCAGCATGGACAGATAACGGTGAAACGCGTCGTGTCGGCCATAACCACTCCGGAAGATAAACAAGATCAAACTTCAGAGAGAGAAGTATAACATGATGCGTTCGATGCCCTGTTTGCTTTGATGTCATTTTACTTTCCTGTCAGGAATTCAAGTTCCGTAGTCTCAGGGTTGGGAAGGGCGGCTTGCCCCCGCCCGGATTGAGTAGCCTTCAACGAGAGAGGTGGGTAAACCACTCTCGGCGGCAGACAGGCCCTCAAATACGCTCGGTCTGAGGGTCAAGCTTGAGTTTCCCTTAAAAACTGCTGCCGGACGCGAAAACGGTTTTCGCTGGTTATGACACTACAGAATTTTCAACCAATACAGACGGTTTTAGGCTAATATTTCACCGGCTAGCACCAAAACATCTAACTGACTAATCTTTTTCAAGGAGCTTATCAAGATGGATTCTGACTCGACGATGTGGGTCATTGTTGGCGTTGTCGTCCTGCTACTTTTTTTTGTCGTCTTGATCATTGGAGTAGGGTTGGCGATCTTTTTCATTTCGCGAAAGCGTCGCAAGGCACAACTCGCTGCCGCTTCGCCTGGCGCTCCCGCGTTTGATGTCGCTACTTCCCCGGCGCCGGAAATAGCGCAACCAGATCCCATGGCGGCTGCGCCTGCATTTGAACCCGCGCCACCTGCATTTGAGTCTGCTCCGCCAGCATTCGAACCGCCGGCACCTTCGCCTGATCCGGGCGCCGTTCAAGCGAGCTCTGATCTCCAGCCGGCGCCGGATTCCGGTTCGCTCGATTTTGATCCGTCGCGCACGGTTGCGATTACGCGCGAGAAGACGGTTACGATCAGCTACGGAATTATCAAATTTACGTCAGGTGTTTTGACCGGAGAGGAATTTGAGGTGAAGCCGGAAGGGGCCTATATCGGCCGCGAACCTAGCTTGGCGCAAATCGTCGTAGCGGATCCTCGCATCTCCAAACGTCATCTCTGGATCGGCGTGCGCGACGGACAGGTGAAGATCGTCGATCAGGATTCCCGCAACGGCACCTTCATCAACGATCCGCGATCCGATCGCGTAACCGAAGCGGCATTAAACTCCGGCGACACCGTCATCCTGGGAGAATCAGACGTCGCTCGTTTTGAATATCAAATGTGATTTGCTGTCGTGGGCGACGGACACGGTTGTGCGTCGGCTACAGCTCTCGGCACATTTCGGTCCAAGGGGTTGCGAGCGCGCGTTTAAGCGCGACGCGAATTTCCGAAAACTTCCAATCCTTGCGCTCCCAGATTGAACCATCGGCAAATTCCACCCGATTGATCAAGACCCGCTCGAGGAAACGCTTGTCGTTATTGGCTAACGCTCCCACGCTGACTACCTCGCTTGGCCCAGACAAACTTGAAGCCAACAGCCCTTTTTCCTTGCCGG
>DASQPM010000485.1:0-3454 GCA_035643935.1 Pyrinomonadaceae bacterium
TCAAAGCGACCACTGCTTCCTTGTACTGGCTTAGCGCCGCGTAAGCAACACCGAGCTTTCCATACGCAGCCGCATCATTGGGATCCTGCTCGACCGCGTGTCGCAGCGCTTCCACCGCCTCAACATTCTGTCCCGTGTCCAGGAACGTCAATCCTTTTAGGTAAATCGAAGGCTCCGTTGCAGGCGCGGTCACAGTCGCTGGCGTCGCGGCAGAATCTCCTGGCAGAAGAATCCTGACGTCTGATAATTCCGGTTGTGGCTGGCTCGTCGGGGGTTTGCTTGTGCTGTTTGCAGCGGATGACGCAGAGCTGGTGAGTTGGTCCTGCGCCCGGATTTGTGTAAAGCCGCACAGCGTTAGGCAGAAACAGACGGCGGATAAAATAAATCGCATGAACTGATCTTATAGACCTTGATAACTACGTTTGAGTTCAATGCAAAACTTCGATGCGATCGCCGGGCAGAAGTTTTGGATCCTGAATCTTTCCGGACTTAATTTCTTTCAAGTTTAGCTTGGTGGTTGCGAGGTGACCATCAACGCCTTCGCGTGAGAGCTCTGCCGAACCGTCGCGCGCCAGGCCACCCGCGGCCAGGATCGCCTGGACCAAAGTGATGCCCGGCTGAAAAGCTTTTTGTCCGGGGTAAGGGATAGTATGTCCGGCAATGTAGTAAAAATCCTGCTGACGAGCCGTCAAATTAATCACGTCGCCGGTGCGAACAATAAAGTTAAGCGCGGCTGAATCGTTAAGATCCAAAGTCTGGGGAGCAGCGCCGGCGCGCATTATGGTGACGCGTGCTGCGTCGAGGCGCGGTTGAAACTCTGCCAGCAGCACATAAAGCGGAACCGCTTCGCGCCTTAAGACCTTTGTACCAGGACTGCCTACGAGCCCCGTTACTACCACCGTGTGACTGTTGTATTGTCTGACACCCACGGCAACTTGTGATTGATCTGCGACCGCGAGACGCTTCAGTTCGGAACTGATACGCGCCTGAATCTCTTTGGTGGTGAGCCCGGCCACCGGTATGGGCGCGCCCGCAATCGGAAAATCGAGCAAGCCACCATCGATCACGCTGTAGAGCGTAGAGCGATTCGCACCAGAGTTGAGCAGACGTACATCAAGCACGTCACCTACACCAACTCGGTAAATGTCTGTCAGTTGTGAATCATCGGCGACGGGCGCTTTAGCAGCTGTAACCGGCGCAGTGGTCATCGCCGGCTCAGGAGAGCTGGCAATTGGTGTTGTGGGACTTGCATCGCCAGTCGTCGTATTCGGCTTCTCGGTTGTAGTGGCAACTAACGGCGGCGATGTTTTAGATGATGAAGCAGTGTTTGATGTGCTATTCGCATTGCCAGTCGTTGCGTTCGGCTTCTCGGTTGACGTAGCAACCATAGGTTTCGGAGTCTTAGCAGATGAAGCGGTTGTTGATGTGGTATCACCAATTGGCGTGCTCGATTTCTCGTTAGCTGGAGCAACAACAGCAGGAACCGAAACAGGAACTATCTCAACTGCTTTCACAATGGCCGCTTTCGGCACCGCTTGCGCATTCGAAGCGGAGGCCGTAGTTGGTTCACCGATTATGCGCGCGAGCTTGGGGGCCAGGTTTGAATTCAGCTCTAAAAGTTTCTTGTACGTTTCATTCGACTGGCTCGTTCGGCCCAACACGTAATAGCTAAGTCCCAAACGGAAATACGCTTCGTCCCAATCAGGCTTAGTCTTCACTGCGCGCTTAAAGGAATCCACGGCCTGGATGTATGACTTTGACTTCCAGTATGCCATTCCCAACATGTACTGAGTGGTCGCATCGTTTGGTTGGAGTTTGTTTGACTCTTTGAACGCATCGATCGCCTCGGCTAGTTTTCCTGAGTTGTAAAGAGCGAGGCCGTTGTCGTAATTCCTTTGTGCTTCCGCCGCGGCTTTGGGAAGCGTAGCAGAATTATCTTCGGTCGCCGCTGCGGTCGCTCCTGAAGTCGTGTGGTTTTTTGCAGTGACATTGCCGGCGGCTTCGTCAGTTGGCGAACTGACTATTACGGAAGATTTCTCCACCGCCTTTGCGTCCGGGCTGCTGCCAGCTGCCTGCGCCAACGCGCAATTTACGGGGGCGAGAGCCAGCAATGAAAATATGACGGCTAATAATAATTTCTTCATGAGCCTTACCAGGTTGATTGTTAATTACGCCGGGTGTGCGTGTTTCGGTGCGGAACGCCGCAGGTTGAACGAATGCGCCGAATCATACACCAGTCTGGGAAAAGTAGTAAATGGATTCGGACAGAAAAGTGAGCACCGGGAGCTGACCGGGGCCCCGCGCGGGCAGCCCGCGTGGGCTAGTGGTAGCGACCGATTTAGGCTCTCAACTGTGTTGAACCCCGGGCTGTAGCGAGCGGACGCCGGCTCCCAAACTTGGAGAAGCGGGCCGTAGCTAGCGGATTTCCTCACCGATGCAAGGTTTTCGGCAACGAAATTGGCAAAGGTTGCACGTAGCATCCGGTCGCTACCCCGACAAGTCGAGGTTCTGCAACGATTCGTCGATCGTTCAACTAAACTGCAACACACCCATTCCACGTATCTAAAAACGACAAATCACTGCACTATTCCATTTGGGGTGAAACGGGCGTGTCAGGTAGGACAGATATCTCTGTCGGTCTATCGGTCTATGCTCCGCGCTCCTGTCCGTCCCTGCATCGATAGGACAGACATTCTTGCCGTTTGAAAGCTGAAACCGGGACACTACCGAACGGGAATGGCGTGCACTTCACGTCGTTGGCGCAGCGCATACCTGAGAGTCTTCACAGTCACGCCGCCCTTACCAGACCAAAAGCCAAACACGATCTGAGCAAGATCCACCATGTGACGGTTGCGGATCGCGTTGGCAGTCTTGCGCTTGGGAAGTTGCAACTCGACAACTCGATCCATCTCATCGAGCAACGACTGAACCCACTGCGGCTGCTTAAAGCGCGAGTAGGGAACAACGGCCCAACAGCTTTCACTATTCTCCAACAGCCATTCCATTGCCCACTGATCAACTCCGCGCGCAGTGCCGACGAGCCAGGTTCTACCTTGAGAAACAAACGGCGACAGACGCAGCTCAAACAACGCGCGCGCCGTCTCGCGCTCCACATCGCGCGAGCCAGTAATCATTATTGAGCCGTTGATAGTCATACTACTGCAATAACAAGAATCGCGGCTCCTTACGCACCGCTGTGGCCACGCAGCGTACCATCGTTTAGATTTACTTTGCTGACGGTGGCAGGTTGCAGCCGCCGGCGAATCAATAGGTACCCTACTTTGTTTGTTTGTACGGCTCCTTTAATCCGCGGCGGGCTTGCTCGAGTGAGTCGTAAATGTTGGGTCGAGACAACACAATGCGATACTCGGCCAGCGCTTCGTCTCTCTTGCCGGCAAGATCAAAAGCCTGGGCAGCCCGCAGATGGGCTCGGGTCACAAGTCCGGGCTCGGCT
>DASQPM010000486.1:0-8960 GCA_035643935.1 Pyrinomonadaceae bacterium
AACAGCGCTGCACCGCAGCCGTCGAATCGCGCAGATAGCCATCATCGGTTCCAGCCAGCAGGAGCACTCGTCGATTTTTCAAATCAGTAGCCAACCGGCAGGACCACTCGTTTTGGTAGCGACCCAGGAAATAAACTTTAGTGGCGAACCGGGCGACCGTAAGCACGACATTGTTAGAGACGCCAATGTGATCGCTCACGCCCGCGTTGATCAGTTCATCGGAACTGCGCGGCACCGAATCCAGCACCAAGACTCGCAGCGTCGAATCCTGAACTGCACCACGCATGGCGGCGTATGCTCCCAATTCTACGCCGTAGACTCCAAAAACGTCCGCCGTCAAATGCTCTCGATTGGAGCCTTTCAGAGTACGAAGAAAATCCAACGCCGCCAGCAGATCCTCGCCCTCTTTCATGCCGAAAGTGGAGACAGTCACCGGTGGATTCAAACCGTGGCCACGCAGATCGGGCCAGAGGATTGTAAATCCGTTCGCTTCATTCAGCTTGATGCCGAGATTGAACAGCCAGGAACGATCGCCGCCGTATCGATGTAAAAAAACAACTGCCGGCGCGCCCTCAGCACCACGCAGCAGCCAGCCCCGCGCGGCAGTGCCATCACGATTGCGCCAGCTTTCATCTGTAACCTTCAACGCCGAGCCGCTGATTTGTGAAAACGATTGCGGCGTAACCAGGTAATGCTGGCGTGGTGGTCGAGTGATTCCGTAGACAATAGAGACGAGCGCGATAACACAGGCGAGCACCAAGACGAGGAGAATTGGCAAAAGAGATTTGAATAGCTTCTTACCGAATCGTCGTCGGGGCATCGAGATAAAAAGTTGGACGGAGTAACAAAGGTCTGACGCGTTACGTCACTGACCCTGGCATCAAGCCATCCGCTTTAGCGTTCCTTTCTCAACAATGCGGTCATAGTCCTCGGGGGTATTGATGTTATCAAAATAGTGTTCGGCCCCTGGCAAATCCTGGAGCTCAGCAAAAGGAACCCAACGCGTTCGCACAGATTGTAACAGAGCGATAGGTTTTCGTTCGCCGGAATTGATTAACTCCTCGGCGCGTTCAAGGCAACGCTCAGTTTGATAAAGAGAAGAGAGCGGTTGAGGTTTTCCGTCGCTTTGGATAGGCGCGACCGCCTCAAAATCTTCACACAGGCTGGCCAGGCGCGTGAAGAGCTCAGCCGTAACAAAAGGAAAATCACAGGCTACGATCAAACACCACTCGGCCTCGCATGAAGCAAGTGCGGTATGTACGCCGCCCAACGCGCCCCACTTTGGAAAAATGTCAGGTACGTGCTGCAGCGCAGCTGTGGAGTTCGTCTCCTTGCCTACCACAGTTACCTTGCTCGTCACGGTTGCAAGTTCCGCGGCAATGCGTTCCACAAAAGTTTCGCCATTCAGAACTAACTGCGATTTGTCGCTACCCATTCGCCGCGACTCACCACCTGCAAGAATGAAACCTGCGATCGTCTGCATAGAATTGTTAATACCTTCTGATCGGTGGTAAAGGCCGGAAGTTCGGCGGCAAATTAGCACGCCGCCGCCCAGTCGACAAGGAACGATTTGGCTGGATTGTGCGTCTAAGAAATGGGTCAGGGGCTGTTCACCTGCTGCCCTCACTTTGCGATTATGGAAGAAACTTGACCCTTCTAGGGACGAAAGCTATAGTCCACCTAACCGGCATTTGAGGCCGTCGATTGGTAGTAACAAAGAGGTTTTGATGAAAAGCGTTGCAAAAGTTCTGTTAGTTGGATTGCTGCTGGCCATGGTTAGCGGCGCTATGGCGCAGAAGCCAGCAATGACTACAGCCACTCCGGATGTTCGTCTTTTTCCGCTCGAGGATCTGCGTCCTGGCATGAAAGGTACAGCGCGAACGGTTTTTTCCGGCACCGAGCCACAGGAGTTTTCGGTGGAGATTCTGGGCGTTTTGCCAGGCTTTCCGGGACCAAGGCAGTCAGCCATCATCGCGCGACTGAGCGGCGCGAACGTAGAAAAGACCGGCGTCTTTGCCGGCATGTCCGGCTCGCCTGTTTATATCGACAACAAGCTCGTTGGGGCGATTGCGTTTAGCTTTCCGTTTTCCAAAGAGCCAATCGCCGGCATCACGCCGATCAAGCAGATGATCGACCTCTTTGAAAAGGGCACTGCGGATGCTCATAAGGGCCCGAAAGAACCGCGCGCGGTTTCTTTTGCTCAGTTAGCGGCTACGGATTGGAAACCTAACCTGCCGAAACAAGCAGTTACATCTACTTCGCTGATTGCGCCCGTTTCGCAGGGCTCGCCCTTGATGCCGTTGCTCGGCCAGCAGATGGTACCGATTGCGACGCCGATGGTCTTTGGTGGCATCACTCAGGAATCGCTGGCGATGTTTGCCCCACAGCTTACGGCGAATGGCCTGCTTCCAGTTTCGGGGGCGGGCGGCTCCGCTAACATCACGCCGTTGGGAACAGCGAACGAAAAGACGCTTACGCCGGGCACTTCAATTAGCGTCCAGTTAGTTAGAGGCGACTATTCGATTGCTGCCGCGGGCACTGTTACATTTCGCGATGGTAATCACATTTATGCGTTTGGCCATCCGTTTCTCAGTTTGGGCGCTTCAGACATGCCAATGAGCGAAACTGCGGTTGTCACAGTTATTCCAAACGTCAACAACTCTTTTAAGCTTTCGATTCCGGGAACGATGATGGGATCGATTTCCCAGGATCGCGCCTCGGGAGTTTTCGGCGAGTTGGGCCAGGCGCCGAAGATGATTCCCGTTAAGATCAAGCTGCACACCAGCCGCGATCGCAGTGATACTTATTCTTATGAGATCGCGAACGACTCTTTTCTGACGCCGCTGCTGCTGAATCTCACCGTCTTCAATACGATCACCTCAAGCGAACGCGCTCTCGGCGATTCGACGATAACGATTAAGGGCGCCATCAACGTTCGTGGGCAGGAAGCAATTGAGCTTGATCGTCGCTTTTCCGCCGGAAACTCGGCGCTTATGGCTGCAGGTTCGGTGGCTGCTCCAATCAGTTCGCTGCTGGGCAGCGGCTTTGACGACGTGCAAATCGAAGGCGTGAACCTGGATATTTCTTCCATCGACAGCAAATATGCAGCGACACTCGAACGCATTGCCCTGAATAAAACTGAGGCGCATCGCGGCGAACAGATCGAAGTGCAAGCTTATGTGCGAACAGAGTCAGGGAAACAATTCGTCCAACGTATACCGGTGCAAATTCCGAACGATGCGACGCCGGGTCAATTGCTGGTCTTTGTTGGCGATGGTGGAGCGTTGCAGGAAGGTTCAGCGGCCCGAGCTTTTGTTCCCCAAGACCTGGGCCAGTTAGTCAGGGCCATAAATAAAGTGAAGAAGAGCGACCGACTTTACGTGAAACTGTTCCGTATTACTCCGGGTGCAGTAATCGGCACAAATGAACTGCCGAATTTGCCGCCCTCGGTTGTAGCTACGCTGAACAGCGACCGGAACTCAGGTGGTTACACACCGACGGTGCTCTCACCGGTTTATGAAACGGAGTTGCCGCCCGCCGAATTCGTAGTTTCGGGACAACAGTTGATCGCGCTTGAAATTGTTCCTTAAGGACAGGCATTCCTGCGTTGAGTGTTGGTAGTCGGTGAAGCAAGAAGCTTTTTGAAGACTGATGCTGGCAACAAACCAGGAACGCGCGCTCAATGCAGAACCGAGAGCGGTAGCGACCGGATGCTACTGTCAACAATGAAATAGAGTATCAACAATTGAATGCTAGCATCCGGTCGCTACCGCTCGCGGTTCTGCACTTCGGTTGCACTTCAAAGTTGATTTCGCGAATTACAAATCTTCTTCATACACTATTGGACGCGGCTATGTCGAGGGACAGGCAGGAATGTCTGTCGTACTAAAAACCAAAGGTGCGACGTTCACTTGGAACGTCGCACCTTTTTCGCGATCGTTGATGCTCAATCTTCGGATCAGACGGAAGTTCTTGCTTTTCGCCGCTGTCGAACCTTAGCGGCAATACCCGCCAATCCGGTCCCCAGAAGCACCATCGTCGCAGGTTCGGGAACAGTGGTATCGCAATTTGGCTTGACCTCAAACCGGGCGCACAGAAAGTCCTTATAGGCGCCATTGTCGGCGCCGAAAATGGTAACCGGGAGCACGGTGGCCGACACCGTAAACGAATTAAACTGCCAAGTAATAGGAGAGTTCGACAGGATAGAGATCGAATCGTGGAAAGTTCCAATTGTCAGCGAGCCAATCAGGTTCAGTGTTTGCGTCTGGCCGTTAACATTTAACAACTGCGAAAAGTTGAGCGGGTAAATTCCCTCCGAGCCGACGCCCGTAAAGTCCTGGATAAAAGTCAACGGATTGATGACCGCGATAAAGTGGCCCCCCGATGAATCGACCGTTTTTGAATCAGAATGAGCCTCGCCCCGGAATACATCAAACTGGTTGTTAGGCGTGCCGTTGCCATTGTTTCCCAATCCGGTCAATTCAAAGCCACCACTCTGCGTGATGATTTGAATCGGATCAGCATTCGCATCTGGCGCGACCAGTAACAGGGACACCAGGGCCGCTGCGATGAAGAGGAGTTTTATTGAGCGCTTCATAATCATTCCTGAGCAGTTAGCAAAAATTTGTCGCGGCGAGAATGGCCCGCAAAACCCAAGAAGTTGCTGGGGCGTTTAGCCAACTCATCAGGTGGTTTTTGGTCGACATCTCGTCTGAGTCATCGGCCGGCACTAAATCTTTCTCTAGGCGTGTAAATAATTAAAGCGTGGCTCGTTCCAGCAAAAACAAGTAGGACAGACAGGGCTGGTCTGTCGTTGTGCTTTTCGGGACCATCATCGCGAGGTCGGCATTATAGAGGTCCCTAACCGTTTTTTTGGACGATGAAGAGGAAGCGCCGCGTTGAATTAGGTAGCAGAATTCTTTCAGGCGAAAGGCCGAGGTCTTCAATTGTTCTGCCTAGACTCTCGCCGCCAAAGAGAAGCAGCTCGCTGAGTGCCGGCGCCCATTTTATGAGACGTGGAAGCATCGCCTCGAAACGTTCGAGCGCGCGACAAGTAACGAAGTCAACTTCAGGAGTTGCGACGTTCTCAAATCGTTCGGCGATCACACGGGCTTTTCCGTTAGCCAACGCTTCGCGCAGAACTTCGCGGAGAAACACAGCTTTCTTTTTTGAGGCTTCCACCAGCACGCCTTGCAGATCGGATCTGGCAATGAGGCAGGGAATGATCGGCAGGCCGCCACCTGAACCGATATCGGCTATGCGGGCTTCTTGCGGCAAATATCTCAACAGCAACAAAGATTCGAGGACGTGTCTGGCTGCAAACTCATTTGCCGAACGGAAAGAGACGAGATGAAGTCTTGAATTCCAATCGGTAAGCAATTCGTAGTACCGTGCCAACCCGTCAAGAGCTTCTTTCGAAAGCGTGACCCCGTAAGCGCCCCTCTCCGCTTCCAGGATCTTTCTAAATTCAACAGTTTGCGCAGCAGTATTCATTTCCCGAGAGTTTCCTCTAAAGCTCCGAACAGCGCAAAGCTGGCGAGGTTAGTTATGCTTTGCCTCTTTGAACTTCGCGTGAGATTCTGTCTGAAGTTGAGTGCAACTTCTTCACTGGAAGCGCGGGCGTCTCGCCCGCAAATGAGCGCGAAGCGCGAAAGTACGATTCGACAAAACCTCCTCGCATTTGAATATCGATAGCGTACCTGGCGGGCGAGACGCTCGCGGTCCCAGTGCAGAAGTTTGTTATTTGCCCCAAACTAGATTATGACGAAGACCCTTATGACCGATGATCTGGCAATACAACACGAGCGACTCGGGCGCGCAGTTACAAAAATCATCGCCGGTTACGTCGCGACGCTCGACTCAAGAAAAGTTACTTCCTCAGCGACTCCTCACGACCTCCAGAAAATCTTCGACGAGCCGTTTCCTGAGCAGGGAATAGCTGCCGAACAAATTCTCGATCGCTTCACCGATGAAGTATTGGTGCATGCGATGCAGGTCCCCAGCCCGCGTTATTTTGGCCAGTTCAATCCCACCCCCTTGCCGATTGGCGTTTGGGCCGACGCATTGACCTCGGTACTCAACCAGAATGCAGGCGCGTGGCGCAATGGACCAACCTCGGCAATGATCGAAACGCGGGTGCTGCGCTGGTTGTGCGAATTGATTGGCTACGGCGCGGAAAGTTTTGGCACGCTCGCGAGCGGAGGCACCGAAGCAAACCTGATTGCCCTCAAGTGCGCCCGCGATCGCGCTCATCAAACCGCAGTACAAACTGGTTTGAGATCGCTGCCAGGCGATCTGATTGTTTACGCTTCTGAGCAAGTCCATTTTTCTATTGAACGAAGCGTGGACATTCTTGGCCTCGGCCGCGCCAGCCTGCGTAAGATTCCCACCAGTCATGATTTTCATATTCAGACCGATGCGCTGCGCCAACAGCTCTATGAAGATCGCAACGCCGGCTCCATTCCTTGTTGCATCGTTGGTCTTGCCGGTGCAACTTCGACCGGCGTAATTGATCCGCTGCTGGAATTGGCGCAAATCGCCTTGGAAAATAATTGCTGGTATCACATTGACGCCGCTTATGGCGGCGCACTCGCTTTCTCCTCCCGGCATCGAGAAAAACTAAACGGCATCGCGCTGGCAGATTCGATAACTTTCGATCCGCACAAGTGGATGTTTGTGCCGTTTGCGTGCGGCGCCATATTGGTGCGCGATGGTGGTCGAGTCTTGCGCGATGCATTTGATATTACGCCTGAGTACTTGAATGAAGATCGCGGCGGGACAGACGTGGAATTTGATTTCTTTCGTTATGGCCAGATGGGCACGCGGCGCTTTAATTCGCTGAAACTGTGGATGGCGCTGAAGTTCATGGGCAGGCAGGGCTACGCCGCTGCTATCGAGAAGCAGATCGAGCTTACCGAATACTTCGCCGCTCGCATCGACGAATTGAGCGACTTCAAACGTGCAAACGATATCGAGACAGCCGTTTGCTGTTTCCGTTTTCTGCCGGGGAATTATGCAAAACTAGCGGGTGTCGAACAGGATCGACTGCAGCAGAAACTTCAGCAGGAAATTGAACGCAGCGGCGAAGCATGGATTCATACAACAGTACTCAATGGCAGCCGCGCGTTGCGTGTAAACATCAACAGCTTCCTGACTGAACGCCGCCACGTCGATGATTTGCTAGAATTACTACAGCTCAAAGGCAAAGAGATCATTGGCGCAAACCTCAGTTGAAACCGAAGGAATTTAACGTGGCGCATTTTCGGAACAAGCAAATTCTGATTATTTCGTGGCTGCTGATTTTGGTTTGGACCGTAGGTGTAGCGCAAACCCAGTCTTCGCGCTCGCTGGGCGCGGTTAAATCGCAAGCTGAATTCGATTCGCTCGCGGTGACTTACGACGCCAACACCCCCTATGCGCTGCCACACGTGCTGTTTGTTATTGATCGCAAAGATGGCAATCGAATTTACTACGTCGACACTAAGCGCTATGCCTTTCACAAAGACTTTGTGAATGGGACTTACCTGTCGCTTGAGCGCGGCCGTGAGTTTTTCGAGAACAATTACCTGAAAGCAAACCGTCGCTTCATCCTTGGCACTATCGCCTATCAAACACCGATCAAACGCTGGACCTTCGAATTCTGGGAAGGCGATTTGATTTCCGCGGATCAGATCAAGCTCGCTGCCGACGTCATCAACGGAACTTTTTTTGCTCCCGTTGCCTACAAGCCAAACTCTAACAGGCAGGATGAAGAATCGCGCATGCTTGCGGGGGTGCAGCGCGTTTTGCAGAGCGACATTGCTCGAGAGCAGGAATACCAGGCTCTGAACGTGGCGAAAGGTTTGGGTCGCATTCATGTAATTCCCAAACTCGACGAACACGTGGAAATCGGCTTTAACGAAATCCTGGTGCTGGACGAAGTTCCCGTTCAACTGCCGCCGGTCGCGGGTGTGATCACGTCGAAGCCTTCCACGCCTTTGTCGCACATCAACCTGCTGGCGAAGGGTTGGGGCATTCCGAATGCTTATATCAAAAACGCGCAGACGCTTTTGAAGCAGTATGACGGCTGGTGGGTGACGTTCGAGACGCACCGGGACAACTATTCAATCAAGCGCGCGGACATCGATGAGTTACGCGAGTATCAGAAGCGACTGGCCCAGCGGCTTGATGTAGTAAAACCGAAGTTTGATCTTTCTGAGACGCGTCTGCTTGGCCTTAGTCAACAGCGTGCGCGTTTCAGCATTGCGTTTGGCGGCAAATCCGCGAACCTCGGCGAACTAATGAACGCGCGCCTTCCGGGCATTCAGGTGCCTAACGGCTTTACCGTTCCTTTTTATTATTACGATCAGTTTCTCAAGGCGAACAAATTAGACGATGCGATTTACGCGCTGCTGAACGATCAGAAGTTTGTTCACGATCCGGCTTACCGGCGAGAACATTTGACGGAACTGCGGCGGCGCTTCGAACAGGGTGCATTCGATGAGAAATTGCGGGCCCAGGTTGTGCGCCGCGCCCGGCTGGAATTCGCGAACAAAGGTTTATTCGTTCGCAGCTCGTCTAACTCGGAAGACCTGCCGAATTTTAGTGGCGCTGGTTTGTATACGACGGTGCCGAATGTTAAAGGCGACCAGCAATTGATTGACGCAATCAAAACGGTCTGGGCATCGCTCTGGAACTTTGAAGCGTACGAAGCGCGCGAACGGATGGCGGTGGATCATTCGAAGATCTTCATGGCCGTGCTGATTCAGGAAGGTATCAATTCGGAAAGCTCGGGCGTGATGATTACGACCGATCCCTTCAATAACGAAAACAAAGGCGCAATCTATATCAGCGCCAAACGCGGTCTGGGAATTAAGGTTGTTGAGGGGAAAAAAGTTGCCGAGCAAATCATCTACCAGCCGCGCGCAAATGCTATTCAGGTTTTGACGCGATCAGATGAAGATAGTTTACTGACGTTTGAT
>DASQPM010000487.1:0-2212 GCA_035643935.1 Pyrinomonadaceae bacterium
AACGTCTCCACCTATGACGGAGCAATCACCATCCATGGTTGGGACAAGCCCGAGGTCATGTACACCGCCGTCAGACATGCGGATGACGAAGCGGATTTGAAGGAAGTGCGCGTGGAGAGTGAGCAACAGGGATCAGCAGTTTCCGTGATCGCCAAATCAGACGAGAATCGAGGCTGGGTCAGCCTCGACGTTTTTGTGCCCCGCAATGCCAACGTTCATGTTTCATCTGAAGACGGCCGGCTGACTTTGCAGGGCGTCAATGGTGAGCTGACGCTGCGCACGGGCGACGGCAGCATCGAAGTAACTGACAGTCAGGGTCAATTGAAAGTCAGCAGTGGCGACGGCCACATTCGCATCGCAAACTTTGAGGGACAAGCTGATGCCAGGACCGCAGATGGCGCGATCATGCTTGATGGCAGGTTCAGCAGCTTGTCGGCGCGCACCGGTGACGGATCAATTTCACTTGCGGTGGCAGCCGACTCGAATTTCACGATAGAAACAGATGCCGCGGGCATCACTAATCAGGGCTTGACTATTACTGAGGACATAGCGCCTTCGAGCCGCACCAAACGTTGGAAAGTTGGCCGCGGCGGCAATGTGTTTGTTCTTAATGCCGGCGAAGGACGAATTGTGTTGCGACCACGATAAGCAAATAGTTTCATGAAAAGCTTTGTATCCCCAGCCGGCTTTTTCTGGAACGTTTTTTCGTTTGCCTCGTCTAACATTTACGAGTCGCATCCTATTTCACGATTTCAAAAAAACGCGCAGTACGCTCCTTTACTACTGGAATCGATTGGGGAGAGATTCATGAAGTCCAGTCTACTTACTGTTGCGACGCTAATTTTTTGCCTGGCTACCGTTTATTCCCAAACCCAACCGCCCCAGTCAACAGCAACAGCGACGCCGGCCGGGTCGCCTGAAGTGAAGGCCGCCGCTCCCGGTATTGCGACAACCTCGACTAACAACGCTTCCCCCAACGCAAAACCTGCGGGTGGAAAACCGGTGCTGCCGCCGGAAAAGGCCAAGCCTGTCAAGCTGGTTCGCTTTGCCAAACCGCCGGTCATCGACGGGAAACTTGATGACGAAGTTTGGAAGAGCGCGGTTGTACTCAAAGATTTTTATCAGATCGAGCCGGGCGACAACATTGCGCCGTCAAAGCCAACCGAAGTGATGCTTGGGTACGACGAGAGATTTCTCTATGTAGCTTTTCATTGTTACGACGAACCTGACAAGGTGCGCGCCAATATTCCCAAGCGCGACGACATCTTTAACGATGATTATGTCGGCATCCTGTTCGATACTTTCAACGACCAACGCAAAGCCTACGAGTTTGATTTAAACCCGCTTGGCATACAGGCAGACGGCACCTGGAATACCGGAGGAAATGAAGACTTTAGTCTCGATGTAGTCTTTCAGTCGAAGGGAATGTTGACCAGCGACGGTTACACGATTGAAGTTGCGATACCGTTTAAGTCGATTCGTTATAACGCCGGCAAAGATGTGCTGTGGGGCGCGCATTTCTGGCGCCGCATCAAGCGCTTCAACAACGAGCTCGATATGTGGATGCCGATATCACGCGACATTTCGAGCTGGCTGGCCCAGGAGGGTCATCTGACTGGATTTGAAGGCATCTCAACCGAACGCACGCTGGAGCTCATTCCTAGTCTTACGATTTCCGAAACAGGAAAACGAAAAGCGCCCGTGACGCTCGCGCAAATTGCGAAGGGTGGCAGGTTCGTGAACGAACCGATAAAACTCGACCCGGGCCTGACTGGAAAATACAGTCTCACCTCAAAGGTCACGCTCGATTTCGCAATCAACCCTGACTTCGCGCAGGTCGAATCAGATCAGTTGGTAGTCACTGCCAATCAACGGTTTCCAATCTTCTTTGCCGAGAAGCGCCCGTTCTTTCTTGAAGGCATTGAGATTTTTCAGACTCAAATCTTCGCCGTGCACACGCGCTCGATTATTGATCCGGATTTCGCAGTGAAGCTGACAGGCAAAGTTAACCGAAATACGTTTGGATTGCTGTTAGCGTCTGACAATGGTCCCGGGAACTTCAGCGAAGAAGAACGGCCCACCGCCAATCCCAGACTGCTGGACAAGAACGCAAGCGTGGGCATTCTTCGTTTGAAACACGACCTTGGTAAATCCGACTCGTTTGTTGGTTTTCTCGGCACATACGATCGCTTTGTCGATCGCTATAACGAAC
>DASQPM010000488.1:0-10909 GCA_035643935.1 Pyrinomonadaceae bacterium
AGCCAACGCTTAAATGAGTTTTGAGTCTCGCCCGACCGTCTTCCAAGCAGGAGGTCGTGAATGTTGATGTCTTCATCCAACTCAGGCCAATGGAGTCCTTCTCCTTTACCAATTAGGCGCCAATTCTTCCGCTCAGCCATTTGAAAGAACGCTTGCTTCGGTTGCAGCCAAAAAACTCAGTGCCTGACTTCTACTTCCACTGGCTTGGCGTCGTGCGACTCGTAACCCTCGGGCCAGTTTGAAATGTTCACGCCGTAAGGCCAGTCAGCGTCCGCACTAACAGCAAAGCTGATAGTGATAGGCAGTCCACGCATGGCGCGCAATCGAACTAATAACTTGTCGCTGCGCCATTCCTGAATCAACGGAGCGCCGGGGGGTTCGACCGGAATTAGCCGTGAACCACAGTCGCTCCCGTTAATAAAAAGCGTAACCCGCGTTTTGATTTGTTCTGGCCTGGCATCAATCGGCAGCACCGGCTGGATATGAGCGCGCACTATCAGTTGACTAACTCGACGACGATCGGGACGCGCGGGCACAATGTAATCAAGGTGACCGACGCCGAATCCCCAAATATAACCGGGCCCACTGCCAATCTTTTCAAACTGCTCAGCCGAAGCCATCTGCGGTTTGAACTGGTATAAAAGTGATCGGTCCTCACGCACAATCAGCTGCGGAATAGTCGCGGCGTCGCCAGTTGGCCGTGACCAGGCAAACTGGCGCGGCACTAAGTGACGTGATGCGTCGGTTAATCGTTCCGGCGGGTCGGCAGTGCTGAGCGCTGCAAACATGCGAGCAGCGTGGCTGATCTCGTTCAAGATGCCGGCATCGCGCGATGTTGAATACGAAATTCCATAACCACGGCCGGGATCGGGCGTAAAGATCCAGAACATTGCCCCGGCGGAACCAGCGCGAACATTGCTCTCGAAAAACGCGCGAAACCATTCCGTTTGCGAAAATCCGTTGTAGCCTTCCGGCCCGATTCCAAATTCTCCAAAGATGACTGGCTTATTAAGGAAAAAAGCCGCAGCCGCCCGGTTCTCGACAAACTCTCGCAACGCCGCAGGCGAATCAACAAAGCTGTCGCTGTCGTCTTTCGGGTAATTGTGAACGTCGCAGTAGTCGATATTTGGCACGCGATGGTCTGCGAGCCACTCTCTTCGCTCGGCGGCGGTGCGATAGCCCCAATCGCCGGCGGCAATTGCATGATTCGGATCGAGCGACTTCAGATAAGCACTCATTTCCGCAATCCATGCGCGCCTTTCGGCCCAGCGGCCGGTAACCGCTTGTGCCTCATTCATCAATTCCCAACCAAAAATCGTCGGGTCTTCGCGATAAAGAATTCCGGTTACGCTGTTCCGCCGGTTAACAATTTTTTCCAGGTGTTCCCGATAAAGCTGGCGCGTCTTCTCGTTAGAATAAAACAGCATTGCGCGGTCCGGATTAATTCCGAAATGGTATTTGGCATCCGCTGCATCATTGACGCCGGCCCAGCGCAAGTATTGAGTCACGCCGCCGGTATCGCGCCACCAGTTTGCCAGACACAATTGCACGCGAAGGCTGTTTTGCCCGGCTTGCGCAATCACATTGTCGAGGTGAACAAACGCTTCTTCGTTCCAACTGTCCGGAGCCCAGCGAAAGGGATGCGTACGCGGCCAGTCTGCTTGATCCGCAACGGGCCCCACATCGTTTGGACCACCTTCGCCGGAGGCCCAGACACGGACCACGCGAATTCCTGCTCGTGCTGCCTGCCGCAGCGTTTCCGGCATGTGTGCGCGATCCTCATCGCGATACATCACTGCGACGTTTGCGCCAACAAAACGAAAAGGCTGACCTGCAATGAGAAAGTGGCTGCCCCGTATCTGCACAAAGCGATCGGATGGGTCATTGCGAGCAGCAGGGGACCCGGTGCGTATGAAGAAAAAGGCCGCACCCACAGCGACTGTGAGCGCGGCGATTGGTAAGAACTTTTTCACGTCAAAGGTACCGCGAAGCGATCGTCCTCACCGCGGACTGGTTAACCTGATAAACCCGATGATGCTGCAGATGGCTCCCAGTATCACGAAGAAATTGAAGAAAGTCAGCACCGTGAATACAAAGTTCGTGTCGTTGGTTAATACTCCAAAGCCAAGCGCCAGGAACTGAATATGAAACAACAGCAGACAAACCGCAGCGAACGAAAACCATCGGGTCGCTGGACCAAAGGCGCGCGCGCGCGCAAAGCCGAGCACAACCGCAACCAACCAGGCAATCCCTCCCAGCAGAAACATAGCGATCATCACCGGAGCGAAATAGCTCGGCTGGTGGAAAGTGTTTGCGACTTGCGCTAGCAGCATTACCGAAAGAATAAACATTCACCTTTCTCCTCTACGAGAGTTTGCACTGGCTAACAAACCAAGCGCCGTTTGCGCACGTCCGAAGCCGCTAACTGTGCACAAACGGCGGTCAAAGTTTCGGTTTTGAGAAACGACTAATAACGGCGCAATCAGCGTTGTCGGGCAAGCAGACGCCTTGAAGCGAACTGAACGAAACACCTGGCTACTGCGTGATGTGAATCTCCTCTTCCTTGTTTACATGACCCAGGAAGTAGAGCAACCCGCAGATGAAAGCAACGGCTGCAAGGCCCAGGGCGCGCCAACCTAAGGAATGTCCACCCTCGGCGTCCGTGAAGGTCACGAACTTGTAGAAGTAATAAATCGCTCCCCCAGCAGCCAGCAGACCCACAATCGCGAGCAATATCTCTTTCATTTCATTTTTACCTCCGGCAAATGAGTCGCTATGAAGGTTAGGAAAAAGCCGCTTAGCGCTATGTGGCCAGCATGTTAACGCCAGCCACCAGGGAACGCAAGTTTTTCATGCCGCAAAGCCGGACGCTGGCATTACTTGAGAATGATTCGCTTGTCACCGGCGCGGCGCGTAATTCGCTCACGGTCAAGATATTCAAGCAGTGGAATCGCATACTTGCGCGAGACTCCCGCCAACTCCTTGAATTGCGACACGTCAACGAGCCGTTCAGGCTCATGTTGCAAAGCGAATTGCTGGAGCAATTGCCGCAGGCGATTTAGCGCCGTAATGTGTAAAAGCATATCGCTCTGCGCGCGCACTAGCGTTCCATTTTCGAGCAGCATTTGCAAAATTTTCCGCCCGTGGGCTCGTTGCGTAGACGCAACACCAGCGCGCTCCAGCGCCTGGTCAAGCGTTGGTGGCTCCAGTTGGGCAGCCTCATATATCGCTGCGATTTTGTCGCGCAGCATCGAGTCGGCAGGGGAAAGATCAACTGTATGTTCGCGCAGGCGGACCAAATCTTTTTCCGTTACCAGCGCGCCTTTACTTTCAAGCTGGTTCATTACTGCGCGAAACAACTCCGCCGGTCCATGATTAAAAAGTCGCTCGCGTAAAAGTTCCCGCGACAGCCCGCGCGCTAACGGGTCGCGTTTATGATGAGACTTAACTTCTGCAACGACTGCCTCGGCCAGCCTCTCAAGATTTGCAGTCCCGATGAAAACTCCACCGGCTTCTGTGATGTTGCCGTCTCGCTGTGCGTCGTTTAGAGCGGCCGCCAGGACAGTCTCTTTCAAACCCGTTCTGGCTACGAGTTGGTCCGACTTCATTCCCTGATCACCCGCCGCCAAAACAAAAGTGGTTAGTTTTCTGGATCGCTCTGGCTGCATCAGGTCACGCAAGCGCTCGTCAGTTTTCGCCAGCTCCTTGCCTCGATGTTTTGTCGCCATCGGGTCGAGCACGACACCGCCCGCGATCGTTGTTGCCGGCGAATAGGAACGAATAATAAAACGCTCACCGTGCAATGCCACGATCGGCGTTTCCAATCGTAGTTGAGCGAAACCAGCCTCACCCGGCGCGATCTCGCCCCGCTGATTCAGCACGCGCACGCGGCCCAGCACTTCCGCCGCTCCTATATGCAGGCGAATGCGCGCGCGCGTTCGCAAACTACGAGGCGCGTTGTCGAGAACTTCGACGTGAACATCGAGAATTTGCGTGGTGGCGAAGCGGCCAACAGCGGCGAGCACCATGCCGCGTTCAATTGCACTTAATTCTACGCCTGCGAGGTTCACTGCGGTTCGCTGACCCGACGCGGCACTTGACACTTGCGCACCATGAACCTGCACGCCGCGCGCGCGAACACGCGTGCGGGCCGGAAGTAGCTCCAGCTCATCGCCTTCCGAAATCTGACCTGATACGAGTGTGCCGGTGACGACGGCGCCAAAGCCCTTCATGGTAAACGCTCGATCGACAGGCAACCGCGTCAGAAAATCTGCTGAACGCGCGGGCGTTTCCGCTGCCACCTGGCGCAGCGTCACGCGCAATTCTTCAAGGCCGGAGCCGGTCTTTGCACTTACCGAAATCATTGGCGCGCCTTCCAGAAATGAACCGGCAACTAACTCTTCCGCTTCAGCCCGAACCAACGAAAGCAATTCTTCTTCAACCAGATCGGTCTTAGTGATGATAACAAGTCCATGGCTTACGCCGAGCAGCCGACAAATATCAAAATGTTCTCGCGTCTGCGGCATTACGCCTTCGTCGGCGGCGATTACCAGTGCCACCGCGTCAATGCCGTGCACGCCGGCAAGCATGTTTTTTACAAATCTTTCGTGCCCGGGAACGTCGACGAAACCCACCCGGACCTCGCCAAGCTCAAGGTCAGCAAAACCCAAATCGATAGTGATGCCGCGACGCTTCTCTTCAGGAAGGCGATCAGGATTCTTTCCGGTTAAGGCCTGGACGAGGGAACTTTTACCGTGGTCTATGTGGCCGGCAGTGCCGATGACGATGGAAGACATGGGAGCAGGTGTCGGAAAGAGGGTGTCGGGTGTCAGGTGTCAGGTGTCAGTGTCTAAGCTCGATTTAGCGCGTTACGCAGCGCATACAGTTGCTTTCCCAAAGCGGCAATTTCGTTTAGCGACGCTGAAAGTTGAGCACGAGGAATGTATTTAAGACGCGCAGCTATTTCAAGCTGAGTCTCCACCTCTGCCAATGAAGCCTGCGCCATCGACAGATGATGTAAGTACTCCTTGAGATGCTCACGCGTGTGTCCCTCCGCTATGTTGGATGCAATTGACACAACAGCTCGCCTAATCTGACTGGTTAATCCGTAGGTTTCTTCTCGCGGGAATTTCTGAGTCGTCAAATAGATCTCTTCAACCAGGTCGATTGCTTTTTGCCATACTCGTAATTCACGAAAGTTCTTCATTATTTCTCTCCTTTCCAAAGACTGAACAGTTGAAAGGGTGAGAATCATATGGTACTAGCGGCTCACTGACACCCGATACCTGCCACCTGGCACCCGATACCCGATACCTGACACCCGACACCTGACACCCTCATTTCGCGAGCACTCGTTCGTAGAATTCTATGTAACGCGGTATCACGATGTCGGTGCGGTAGCGAGCGACCGCCGACGCGCGCGCGCGCTGGCCCATCTCACGACGAAACTCTGTGTCAGCCAACAGTCTTGCCGTATCGCTGGCCATTTTCTCAACGTCGCCGACTTCGCTGAGAAATCCTGTGTCACTATCATCAACCACTTCAGGCACGCCACCAACACGCGATGCTATGACGGGCACTTCGCAGGCCATCGCTTCGAGCGCCGCGAGCCCAAACGACTCCTGCTCGGAAGGCAACAGCAAGACATCAGCGGCTGACAAGTAATCAACAATCTTTGGTTGCTTGCCGACAAAAACACACTGGTCGTAAACCTTGAGACAGCGCGCGCGATGCTCGACGTTGGTTCGCTCGCTGCCGTCTCCTACCATCACCAGTCGCGCTGCGATTCCTTTTGCCAGCACGCGCGCGAGTATTTCAACGCAATCGACCGGACGCTTTACCGGACGAAAATTTGAAACGTGAACTAACAACGGCTCGCCTTTTGGGCTAAGGGTGGCGCGCAGGCTCTCAACCGGATGCCGCGCATACTCGGTTTGGCAAACGAAATTCGGGATGACCTCTATATCGTCAAACTGAAAGATCTCTTTAGTCGCATTTTTTAGATAATGCGAGATTGCGGTGACGCCATCTGACTGGACAATGCCATAACGAGTGATTGGTAGATATGAACGATCGGCGCCGACGAGAGTAATGTCAGTACCGTGCAGCGTGGTGATAACCGGCAGCCGCCGCTTTGGCTTCAGCGACTCGCGCGCCAGGATCGCGCTAATCGAATGAGGAATGGCGTAGTGAACGTGCAGCAAGTCCAGATTCTCGGTCTCGGCGACCGTTGCCATCTTGGTTGCCAGTGCCAGCGTGTACGGCTGATGCTCAAACAATGGGTACGACATCATCTCCACTTCATGGAAACGCACGCGCTCGTTGAGCTCAGTCAGTCGCGTCGGTAGTGAAGACGAAATGAAGTGGACCGTGTGACCGCGCTCCGCCAATTCCTTGCCCAGTTCTGAACCGACGATGCCGCTGCCACCGTATGTTGGATAAACCGTGATGCCAATGTTCATTGCTGGTCAGTAGTCGGTGGTCCGTTGTCAGTTGTTCGTTCTAGTTTATTTCGGCTTGATTGAAAAAGGTAGCAAGGAGACGGGTCGAATACAACTGACTACTGACAACGGACAACTGACGAGAAAAAAAAGCGGAGGCAGAACGACCCTCGCAATCGCCTGCCTCCATCTCAACTTGGCTCACCTTAATTGTAAGGGGGGCAAGTGAGGGCACGGAGTATATGCCCGCCTGCCATCTTTGGCAATAGCTTTTGGCCCATAATACACGGCCCGTATTACGCGCTTTTTTGTTGGCGAAATCTTGCCATGTTCGCTCGCTAACTGCGCTTCTCGCACAAACCCGTTATAATGTTGAAACAGCAATCTTTCGACAGATTTCGTAGGTTTTTAATCATCAGTAAGCGGAGATTTTAGCAATGCCAAAAATTAGCGATATTGAAGAGACTCCCAATCCGAATGCCGTCAAGTTCATTTTGCGCGAGCCTGTCAGCAATGGCACCGCGCGTTCCTATAGTTTGGCCGACCAGGCGCAGGATGATCCGCTTGCGAAATCGTTGTTTGATGTAGAGCACGTCGTTTCAGTCTTCTACATGGACCGCATGATTACGGTTGAAAAGGATGATGAAGGCGATTGGGACGATCTGCTGCCGACGCTCGCAGTGCCCATTCGCGCCGCTGAAGCTGTGAATTCACCGGCCGCAGCTGCGGCTGCCGTTGGCGGAGCAATTGCCGCTGTCACCAGCGACGATCCACGGCTGCTAAGAATAAACGAGATTTTGGATGAGAAAGTCAGGCCGGCGCTGATGGGAGATGGCGGCTATCTGGAGGTGCTGGGCCTAAAGGAACACACTCTCAGCATTCGTTACCAGGGCGCATGCGGCAGTTGCCCCAGCTCGCTCAGCGGCACACTCATGGCAATCGAGGGAATGCTCAAACAGGAGATCGATCCTGAACTTGAAGTGGTAGCGGTTTAAGTTTTTCTGGAACTCTCACCTTCCGCTCGCGTTTAATCCTTTGACTTAGACCATTCTCTATCGATCCGTTTCAGGAGAGATCCATGACATATCGCGTCCCCCTTCAGGCTTTTCTGCTTGTTCTTCTCGTGTTGCCGGCAATCAGTGCCCAGGAAACCGCGGAAAAAGTGATCGCTTCCCCGCCAGCCAGCGCATCTACGGCCGCGCCAACGACCAAACCTAAATCAACTTCAGCAGCGGCGAAAGCAAAACTTGAACAACAACGCTCGCTTGCTCTGTCGTTACTCGTCTCGCTGGCAAACGATGCGCGCAGTTTCCGCGATCAAAAGCTTCGTGCACGCACGCTGGCCCGCGTAGCCGATGGCATCTGGAGGGTTGATGCTGATCAAGGTCGTGCTCTTTTCTTAAGAGCCTGGGACGCCGCCGAAGTTGCCGATCAAGATGCGGCACGGGAAAGGAAAGAGGAGATGCAGCGCCAGCAGGCAGAAGGGCGAGGCGGTGGCATATTCGCCCGCCAGCCTGACCTGCGATCGGAAGTATTACGGCTGGCGGCAAAGCGTGAGCGTGCTTTGGGAGAAGAGTTGCTTGATAAACTCAAGCAAGCCAGGACGCAGGACGCTGCCGATACGCCGGCACAAAGACCTGAAGCCCTGGATACTCCCGAGGCGATTGGCCAACGCCTTAGTTTGGCAAGACAACTGCTCGATGTTGACGTACCACGCGCTTTACAGTTTGCTGATCCGGCGCTGGCCACGGTCACGATGCCGGGACTGAACTTTCTTTCGTTCCTGCGCGAGAAAGATGCAGCGGCCGCCGACCAGCGATATCTTCGCATGCTGGCGCGATCGGAGGCGGACGCTCAGTCTGATGCCAACACAGCCTCAATGCTTTCGTCGTACGTTTTCACTCCGCACATGTTCGTCACCTTCGACCGCAGCGGCGGCGCCAACACTTCGCAGATGGGCCGCCCAACGCCGCCGGCAACCACACCTGAGTTGCGTGCCGCATTCTTTCGTGTGGCCACGCAGATTCTCATGCGCCCACTGGCGCCACCTGAGCAGGATCGCACCACCTCGGGCATCGAAGGAAAGTATCTGATCATCACGCGCTTGCTGCCGCTCTTCGAGCAGTTTGCCACGCCGCAAGCTGCGGAACTGATGCGGGGACAACTGGCCGGACTGAGCGGAAGTGTGCGCGAGGAAACGCGTAACCGGGACGATGAAACGATGCGGCGGGGAATTCGTGACGAGCAACCGGCTGCGGACAACGAACAATCCCTGCTCGACCAGATTGCCCGGGCGAAGACTTCGGACCAGCGCGACCAACTTTATGTCGGGCTGATAATGCGCACGCTTGAGCGCGGCGATCTACGTGCGCGTGATTTCGTTGACAAGGTTGAAAGTTCGGATCTGCGCAAGCAACTAAAGCCTTTCGTGGATATGAGTCTGACTATCTCCTTCATTGATAAGAAAAAATCCGACGACGCTCTCAAGCTCACCGCTGACGGTGAATTGACACATTTCCAAAGGGTCTGGGCTTTGACTCAGGTGGCGCGACAATTAAGCGAAACGGATCGCGACAAGGCACTTACATTACTGGGTAATGCTCTCAACGAAGCGCGGCGCATAGACACTTCGGATGCCGATCGGCCGCGCGCACTAATCGGCTTGGCTAATGCTTTGTTTGCAATGGATCGCACGCGGGCCTGGGAGCTGGTTGGTGAGGCGGTCGGCGCGGCAAACTCTTCCGGAGGTTTCAGCGGCGAGGACAGTCGTCTCACGTTGCAGTTGCGCACGCCGGGCATTAATTCAGTGCGCACTAACTCCACCGAGAACTTTGATCTGCCGGCAATCTTCCGCACGCTCACAAAGGACGACTATCATCGCGCGGTTGGTTTGGCCCGGACCTTTGAAGCCGACTCGCCGCGCGCCACCGCATTGATTTCGGTTGCCCAGGCATTGTTGAGTGATAAGTGAGAATTGTAGGGGGTGGAAGAATTTTGGACTGCGGCGGCTTGACGCCGCTTTTGCTTAGCCATGAAATTTCGTAAAGGAAAGCTCTCCACTCCTTCGCACCGTTAAAGCGGCGTCAAGCCGCCGCAGTCCAAACAAAACCATAACGCGTTCACGAATAGATGTTCATCGGTCTTGTCAGTAGCGCTACCGGATCGTCTACATTCAAAGCTTCGCGCACATAAAACGGCTCGCCCGCCGCGACGCCGATTAACGAACCAAAATACCGCATGCGATATTCGATCTGATCGAGAAAGCCAGGGTCGCTGATGCGCGTCATCGGTTCCTTCGATTCGGCCCGGTAAAACTGCGAGGCATGAGCGCGGATAGCAGCCATCTTTTCCTCTACAAATTCCGAGACGTCTACAATAAAAGACGGCACCACGTGACGAGAAAACAGCGAGTGCATTAGCGCCGGCATGCGAATGGCTTTTTGTTCGCCCTCTTCGTCGTAGCGCGCCATGGTCGCCAGCCGGGCTGCTTCACGAACGATGCGACAGGTGTTCGCATGATCTGGATGTGGATCGTCCCAGTGCGTGGTGAGCAAAACTTTCGGCGCGTGTGAACGCAGCAAACGCACCACCGCGGTGCGCGCTGCTTCGGTGGGCCAGACATGCCCATCGGGTTGGCCCAGGTTGATGCGCGTGTCCAATTTCAAGATGCGCGCGGCGTCGGCTGCCTCCTGCTTGCGCGCCTCCGGCGTGCCACGTGTGCCCATCTCACCGCGCGTCATGTCCAACACGCCCGTGCGATACCCTTGCGACTTTAGTCTTAGCAGCGTACCGGATACGGAAAGCTCTGCATCATCCGGGTGCGCGAAAATGGCAAGCACGTCAAGCTCAGTTTGCGAAGCACTCATATGAGTTGAGGTTTAACTAATGCTGCGCTTGCGGTCAAGTCTTGTAGGACAGACATCCCTGTCTGTCCCGCTCCCACGACATTTCATCGATTGAGAGCAAAGAAAAGCAGATTTTCCATTTATCATTCGCGAATTCAAGTTTGAAGTGCAACAATTGCAGAACCGAGAGCGAACCGGGTCCCCAAGCGGGCAGCCCGCTTGGGGTGGTGGATGCGACCGGATGTTAGGATCAATGTTGAAGGCCGCTCGAATCCTCTATTTCATCGTCGACGGTAGCATCCGGTCGCTACCGCTCTCGGTTCTGCATTGAGCGCGTTCCTGATTTGTTGCCAGCTCAGTCTTCGGCGCGCGAATGCTGTTGACCTAATACCGGTTGCACTTCCAAATCTTCTTTTTTCTTTCAACTGACTTGAGTTGCTTCGTAATTAGCAAAAGGACGGGCGGGAATGCCTGTCCGACTGTAAAACATCTCGATGCGCAGCAATATGCTAGAATCCGCTTAATCGAATTTCTCTACGGCTGTTCAGATTGTTATCCAAAAATTTGTGGTGGGGATGACGAAATGAAATGTCCTGTTTGCAGCAGAAATACCGGTTGGGCGCG
>DASQPM010000489.1:0-3337 GCA_035643935.1 Pyrinomonadaceae bacterium
TGCGCCTTCATTGCTAACCTGATCCGATTGCCACTTCACACTTGAGTCCACCATTCAAGGGAGTCGCGATTCACGATTCACGATTTACGATTTACGAGGCCTTGTTACTACTTACTCGCCGCCGGAGGCATGCAGCAGCTCGAGGTTATCAAGGTGCGGCAAGCGCCAGAATTTCAACTGCCAGGTGTGCATTTAATCGTAAATTCGTGAATCGTGAATCGATAAGAACCGTGACGAGTGACAGGCGACAAGTGATAAGACAAAGCCGTTAATCGTAAGTTGGAAATCGTTAATGCGACTCAAGCTTCCCAGTTAATTGACTCGGCCGAAGTCGATGCTGGCGCTTCTTCTCTTCCCTCGCACGGCACTTTCAATAAAGCCAGGCGTCTCACTACTCGGCCGTTGAGAATATGCTCTTCCACTAACTCCGGAACGTCCGCGGCGCGGACTTGTGCGTACCAGATGCCATCCGGATAAATCATTACGGCAGCGCCAATGGCGCAGAAACCGACCGACGCGCATTCGGTAACCAACACACTTCCCTTCGGGTTCTTTCCTTTCTTCTCTTTGCCGAAAAGCATGTTGCGTGAAAGCAATTCCCTCTCAAATGCTTCCTTTACGAGGGCGCTGTCAACTGCAGAGCACGATTTACCGGTGCAGACGAAAACATGCAGACGGATAGGCGCCGTCGTCACGGGCGCAAGGGCCTCAAGCGTCTTCTGGTCGGTAATAAAGCCTTTGTCACTCATCAGAATTTCGATTCTCGTTGAGCAAAGATGGTAACACACCAGGCGTAGGCAATCAGTCTTTACTATATTCCGGTACTAATGCAGTTTTGGAGCGAGCGCAACCAGGAGCAACATTTCCTGGGAAACATCTCGTTACAGAACCGCGAGCGGTAGCGACCGGATCCTGGATTCAACCCGCAAATAGTTTTGCGAGGTGGAATAAGTCGGAACGGAGTTGAGCGGTGGCATCCGGTCGCTACCACTCACGGTTCTGCAATCCTTCGTTCCAAACCTTTTTGCTAGGTCCGGAAATACAATGTAGAATACGCGCAAAGGGCGACCGCTCTCACGGACCGCAACGGGATTGAGCGGAACGTAAAACGGTCGCCCAAAGTTTTGTCACTGGCAATAATCGGGTTTACTCAAAATGGCGACCGGCCTTGTAATTCATCTCTCGTCGGGTAAAGACAAGCATACCCACGTGCTGACCGACGAGCGTATCCGCATCGGCAATTGCGAAGACTGCGCGGTGCGCTTGCGCTCTACTTCCCTGCCTACGGATGGAAAAAACGACGACGTGGTGCTTGAGCTGACGCGCACCAATGGGGCTTACCGGGTGGCCGGTTTCGATCGAGCCATGTCGCTGACGCACAATGGGAAAGCCCTGCGAATCGACAAAGAGATTGAAGACGGCGATGAAGTGCGCATCGATACTTCTAACCTGCTGCTGACGTTCTATCCCATACGTTCACTGCCGGCGGTGGTCGATACCCGGTCACACGAGGCGCATGTCGCACCGTTTATCGAACAGGCGGCGATTGAGTCTGCCGCTACCACGCGTCGCGATGATGCCAAGGTTTTTCTGCGCGAGTTTACGCGCGAACTGGTTCGCGAAATCAACCCCAGCACCAAACTGATCACGCTGACAATCGCGGTCGCACTGGTTGGCGGGATTTTGTACATCGGATTCTCGATGTTCAAAGAACTGCAGCGGACGCGCCGCCTGATCGACGACCAGCGCGCGCAACTCGAGCAATCCCAAAAACAAGCTTCGCAGATGAACCAAACACTGACCGACATTGGCCGGTCAAATAAAGAGATCCGCGACAGTTTGTCCCTGGCGGTGAAGCTGCGCAGTGATTTCGGTGCGGGCGTCTGTTTGATTGCGGGCTCCTTTTACTTTGTCGAAGCGAGTACCGGCCGGCCGTTGCGTTATCCTGAGACTCAAACAAACGAAAGTGGCGGCGCCGTGCAGACCGGCGGCGAACCGACAACGCTAACTCCGGACGGCAAAGCTGCTATTGCGGAATTTGAGTTTGTTGGCACCGGCTTTTACGTGGGCGACGGATTCGTCGTTACCAACCGGCACATCGCGCAGCCCTGGCTGGCTGATGATCGGGCCCGGAGTTTGAGCAGCAGCGTACGCGGCCAGCCGCGGCTTAGAAAACTGAATGCTTATTTTCCTGAACACGCTCAGCCGATGCCGCTCAAGTTTAAGCAAGCCGCGAATCGTGACGACCTGGCTGTTTGTTTGGTGGATACAAAGGACCTGCCTACCGATATTCCCCTGCTGCCTCTGGAAACAGATCAGGATGCCATAGCCGTTGGTAAGACAGTCGTGATGATGGGCTATCCTTCAGGACCTGATCGACTGCTCGCGCTACTGGATGATGCAGAGTCCCGCGGCATACAGCAACGTTACGGCTCGCTCGATTCGCTGCTGGGTTATCTGGCTGAGACGCGACGCATTCAGCCACTCACCACTCAAGGTAATATCACCGACCTTGATGTCAGGAGGATTGCATACGACGCGCGCACGGCCGAAGGCGGCTCGGGCGCACCTGTCTTTGGACCCACAGGGAGAATCATTGGCGTCAATTTTGCCATCTTCACTGAGAACCAGGCTTCGAATTTTGCTGTTCCCATTCAATACGCGATCGCGCTACTCGAACATTCGGGCTGGAAGCCGCCGCCGCCAAAAGACGCCAAGGAGCCGGAAAACTCTGCGTCACCTTGACTGCCGAGAATCACCCCGCTCTGAAACAAAGACTCAACCAAGTCTTTATCGCAATCTATTGGCCGGAGGTGCGCTCAATTAACGGCAACTCAAAACATGGCCGTCGCATCGTAAGCGCGATTCGTAAATAGTTTCATCAGCGTGGAGGCGACGAAAGTTTAATGCGCGGGTTTGTACGGCGGCAACGCGAGAATATTGAAGCAGACATGCTGATTGTCGCGAACGACCATTGGAATTTCGATGTGCGTGGTTTTAATCCCGGCGGCAACCACGGCTCGTTCTTCCGTATTTCCACCCATTCGACACTCATGTTCGCAGGGGGACGCAAAACCAGTATTCCGCAAGCGCTGGTCGTTGATGAACCCTACGACAGTCTTAGCTTTGTGCCTACCGTGCTGGCCTTGACTGGAAATTTACGCGATGATAGCAATCCAATTCCAGTTCTATGGGAAAGAGGTTTCCGGCGTTTCCCTGGCCGCGTTGTGCAAGAGGTGCTGCCTAAACCGGAAATCCAGAAAATCGCTGTTAGCGGAGCAACTGAATCTCCTTGACGACCTCTGAAAACCAGATCGCCGAAGACTGGCAAGAAGAA
>DASQPM010000490.1:0-3717 GCA_035643935.1 Pyrinomonadaceae bacterium
GCTTAGACTCGCCAGCCCAACCGATATCGACAGACAAAAGTTTGTCGAACTACTCCCAGAGTCTTGTGGCATTCGCCTTGCACCGCTTGCACAAAACCAAAGCAGTTCCTTGGTGACTTGCACGCGAACGGTACAGAATCGCTGGCAACGTTTTAAATTCAAGTGTGAAACGGATACAGCCCCCAGAGAACCTTTATCGTACCAGGAGGAATATTTGTTATGAACGCCTTCACTTTATTGAAAGCTGACCACAAAAAGGTTGCCGGTCTTCTTGAGAAGATCGATGCAACCACCGAGCGCGGCGTGAAGACGCGCGAAGAACTCTTCACGCAACTCAAGACCGAACTCGACATTCACACGCGCATCGAAGAAACAATCTTTTATCCCGCGTTGGAAAAGGCGGACGAGACTCACGACATAACGCTCGAAGCGTTTGAAGAACATAAAGTCGTGAAGACCTTGCTAAGCGAGCTGCAATCGCTCGGCAAAGACAAAGAAGAGTGGACGGCAAAGTTCACGGTATTGAAGGAAAACATCGAGCATCACGTCGAGGAAGAGGAAGGCGAAATGTTCACCAAGGCTCGGAAAGTGCTGGGTGAAGAAGGCGCCCAGACACTTGGCTCACGCATGGAAAAAGCGAAAGGCGAACAGGAGAAAGCAGCAGTCGCGAGCTGATAATAAAAGCAGCTTTTTGGAGTGCGGCGGCCTGGCGCCGTTTTGGTCCGTGAAACGGTAGCGCGCAATTTCCCGAGGAGAGCCTTCGACCGATTCGGATCGAGATCGCCTGCGTAAGGCCAAAGCGCCGCCGGGCCGGCGCACTCCAAGGAGTTGAATCTAGCTTGAAGGCGGTTAGAGTATGGAAGGACCTTTACGTGGCTTACTGGCGGGTGCAGCCGCCTGGAAATTTGGCGGCGGCTGCATCTCAACCATCCTGGTTTTTATTATTGTCTTCTGGCTGCTGGGATACGTGCACTGTTAGAGAGCTGAGGCAGCGGCCCGATCGACCAGCCATTCTAAAATACCATTTACCGGCCTGATTTTTCGTGCAGGTAATTCTTCATCCACAGATTCGCTGCGCAAAACGCGCGCGAGCGTCGCGGCTTTGTATTTTCCCGTCACCATAAATGTCACGCGTGCTGCGTGATTGATAACCGGCAACGTCAACGTGATGCGATCCTGTCTGGTTTGCGGCTGCCGGGTAGCGACAACCCACCTCGTTTCTTCCTGCAAGGCATCGCTTCCGGGAAACAGCGAGGCCGTGTGACCATCTTCACCCATACCGAGCCACAGCAGATCAAAACGCGGCCAGGCAACTTTTCCAAAAAAGCTTTTCAATTCAGCTTCGTATGATACCGAGCTTTCGGCCGGCGCAGTCTCGCCGATTAATCGATGAACATTCTGCGCCGGTATAGTGACTCGCGAGATCAGCACGTCGTTCACCATGCGGTAATTGCTTTGAGGATCGTCGGGAGGGACCGCACGCTCATCGCCAAAGAAAATGTGCACGCGCGGCCAGTTAATGCGGATTTTGAACTCGTCCGTCGCAAGTAGTTCATATGCCCGTCGGGGTGTCGAACCGCCGGCAAGCGCTACCGCAAATGAGTCGTGGTCCCTGGTGCTCGCGATTGAGCAATCAACAAACCGCTCGGCTGCGGCTTGTGCAACTTGTTCCGGTGTATCGAACACTAAAACGTTTAGATCTGGGTTCATGCGCTCTGAAATGAGGTCAGTACCACCACGCGGTAGCGGGTGGGTCCTAGATTCGGTGTTCGGCTCAGCGGAGGTCGGAGGTCCAGCATTAACATATGAAGGCGCACGAAACCCACCCGCTACCGCATGGTGGTACTGACCTCATGCCACGCAGGCGAAGGAGTTCTAATTTCCTTTTTGCTTCTCCAGCAGCTCTTCCCACTCGGTGTGAACAAAACCCTGTTCGGGTTTGTCGACTCGTTCGTAAGTATGCGAGCCGAAAAAGTCGCGCTGCGCCTGGGTCAGGTTAAGCGGCAGATTCGCCGAGCGATACAGATCGAAATAACTCAAACTGGCGGCAAATGCTGGAATGGGCAAGCCGCTCTGAATCGCGTGAGTGGCAATCATTCGCCACGAAGACTGCGTGCGATCGATTCGCGATTTGAATTCATTATCAAGCAGCAGGTTTACCAGATCGGGCTGTCGCAGGTACGCCTCTTTGATTAGGCCCAGAAACTTCGCGCGAATGATGCAGCCGCCCTGCCAGATGCGTGCCGTCTCGCTGAGATTAATTTTCCAGCCAAACTCATCTGAGGCCGCCTTGATAACGTTCATGCCCTGCGCGTACGAACAAATCTTGGATGCATAGAGCGCCTCACGCACCGCGTCAATCATGTCCTGCTTGTTCGCTGGAGGTTGCAACGACGCTGGCGCACTGAATTGTTTGGCAGCCGCAACGCGTTCACTCTTCTGCGCAGAAATATTTCGCGCCACGATTGCAGCGTCGATGGTAGGAATTGCCACGCCCAGGTCCAACGCGATCTGACTGGCCCACTTGCCGGTTCCCTTTTGTCCGGCTTTATCGAGGACGAGATCGAGTAGCGGCTTGCCGGTTTCCGGATCCTTCACGCGCAAAATCTGGGCAGTGATCTCGATCAGATATGACTCCAGTTCGCCGTGGTTCCACTCGTCAAAAATGTCAGCCAGCTCGTTGACCTCGAGCCCGAGTCCGCGATGCAGGATCCAGTAAGCCTCGGCGATGAGCTGCATGTCGCCATACTCGATGCCGTTGTGGATCATCTTCACAAAGTGACCCGAGCCACCGGGTCCAATGTAAGTCACGCATGGACCATCCGGAACTTTTGCCGCGATTGCTTCCCAAATCGGACGAATTTGTTCGTAAGCGTTGCGGTCGCCGCCGGGCATCAAACTTGGACCAAGCAGCGCGCCTTTTTCGCCGCCCGAGGTGCCCGAGCCAATCATAAACATGCCCGAAGCCTTGAGCTCCTTTTCACGCCGCTCCGTGTCTTTGAAATAGGAGTTGCCGCCATCAATGACGATGTCGCCTGCTTCGAGGCCGGGTTTGATCAAGTCGATAGTCCAATCAACCGGATCGCCCGCCTTCACCAAAAGAATGATTTTGCGCGGGCGCTCGAGCGATGCGACAAACTCTTGTGGCGAATGAAAGCCAAAAATCTGTTTGCCCGGGTGACGTGCAATGAAAGCGTCAAGAACCGGCGGCTCGCGATCATAGACCGCGACGGAGTAACCGTTGCGCTCGATATTCAG
Organism: Pyrinomonadaceae bacterium; assembly: GCA_035643935.1. Classification (GTDB taxonomy): domain Bacteria; phylum Acidobacteriota; class Blastocatellia; order Pyrinomonadales; family Pyrinomonadaceae; genus PSRF01. Next base: position 3,259 of record DASQPM010000490.1, read on the forward strand.
CGCCAGGTTCTGGCCCATCACGCCGAGACCAATCATTCCAATGTTTGCTGTGGTCATAGTTTTATGAAGACAAAGAGCGGGGGCAAGCCCACCTTCCTGACCTTAGAGACTTTCAAACTTGATTAAGTATTTGTATCGCTTTGAGAGTCTTCCCAGGTAAATAAACATCACTCAAGATTTGGTTAGCTCAAGGTCAGGAAGGGCGGCTTGCCCCCGCTTCTTCCGGTCCCATTGCCTCTGTGATCAACCGGCCGAGCTTCTGCAATCCAACTAACACATCATCACCCAGATCGACCCGAATCGCGCGACGGCCATGCGCCAGCAGCGACTGAAAGTCGCCAAGCGCCTGCGCGTCCTTGAGAACACTAAACGTGTATGGTTCTCCAGGAATTGGGAAGTCAACTTTGTCAGGCGCGGTGATTTGAATGAAGACTCCCGAGTCTGGCCCACCTTTGTGTA
>DASQPM010000491.1:0-5164 GCA_035643935.1 Pyrinomonadaceae bacterium
CATTGCCGAAAACAGTGTAACCGCCGTCGAGATGCGGTTGCGGCGAATGCGTGACGAACCATTGCGAGCCGCCAGTGTCTTTTCCCGAGAGCGCCATGCCAACGGCGCCGCGTTCGTAGGGCACTTCGTTTATCTCGCAACGAATTTGATAGCCAGGGCCGCCATTGCCATCGCCGCGCGGATCCCCATCCTGAATGACAAAGTTGGGAACGACCCGATGCAGCGTGATGCCGTTGAAATAATTGCGCTTCGCGAGCTGAACGAAATTGTCGACGGTCAATGGCGCGTCCTCGGGATGTAATTCGATCGTGAACGCGCCCTTTGTTGTCGTAACAGTGGCGCGCACTTGTTTGCCGATGCGGTTGATCGCGCGCTCGTAATCAGCTGTGGTGTTGCGCGTTTGTACTGTGCCGATGCGTGAAGAAAAATCGCCAACGCCATTCGCTTTTAGTAGCGCCACTGCGCGACGCCGAACGAGATGATCGCTGGACTCAAGAGCAGTCTTAATCGCTTCATTGGCTTTCGCAGTTTTCTGTTTCGCAAGTGCATCGAGAGTTGAAAGCGCCGCATCGTTGAGTTCTTTATCAGCAAGTGCGACCGGCAAGGCTGCGATCAACGCGCGCGCATTTGTTTCATCGGGTGCAAGTTCGCCTAACAATTCGGCGGCTGTGCCACGAATGATGACGTCCGACTCTTTTAGATGATTGCGCAGAACTTCGGCGAGATCATTCGGCTTGAATGCTGCGTAGGCGCGCAAGACGTCCGGGATTGCATACTCGGAATGAACCGCAGCGAATGTGTTGATGTGAAGCCCCGAGTTGCGATAGTCGAGCATATTGCGCAAAAGTTCCTCCGCCCGCTTCGTGCGAATGTTGCCATCGTCCCATTCCGCAACTGCGGATGCGTTTTCACCCAATCCTTGGGCCAGGCTTGATGCAGCACGCCAATTGAGCAGCATCTTAGTTTGTACGGTTTTTTTGCCGGTCGGGCCTTCTCCCAACTCGTTGATGTACCTGGCCGCTGAAATTCGGGCGAGTGCGACCTCGATTTCTGGTGCAGTGTTACCAAATCGATCACGAGCGGAGCGTAACCAATCGAAAGCGCTGACGTTTTGGCTTGCTTGCAAAATGCGGCCCAACGCAGTCGCGATCTCCAAAGCTTCACCGGCATCGCTGCCGCCCCGGGCAAAGTCAGTCGCAGTGAGAGCAGCGCCGCGTCGCAGTAGCGCATCAGCCGCGCGCATTTCCTTGAGCGACGCCAGCGCCCGTACGGCGCTCACGCGCACGCGCGAATCTTTGTCGTTTTGTGCACGGTCGAGTAGACCTTCGAAAGCAGTTTTATCTTCCGTTGCGCCCAACACGCGCGCCGCATTTGCACGAACGATAGGATCGGGATCGCTTACCAATAATTTTCGCAGTTGCGCGTTACCATCTTTTAGTTTGAGGCGGGCGAGCGTGTTGGCGGCGTCGGCGCGAATGCGTGGGTCTGAGTAATAGAGAAACTTGGCGACGACCTCTCCCGCATCCGCCGGTTTCGCGCGGAGCACGGCCGTGAGTCTGAGCAAGTTCGTCAAAGGCTTTGGTGCGTCAGAACGTCGCAATTCAAATTCCAATGACTGACGGATCATCTCTATTCCCAAAACACTCAGGATTTCTTCTGCCAACTGCTTGGCGCGCGCTTCCTGTTCCTTCGGTAGAGCGGCGACAATTTTGCCAAGCGCTTCGATCGCACGCGCTTCAACTAATTCACCGCCGCGGCCCCTCAAAAAGGTAATCAGGACGTCCGCTGCCAAAGGCGATTCGATTTCGCCAAGCGCGAACGCTGCCATTGCGCGCACTTTGGTTTCGTCATCATGGCGCAGTAGTTCAATCAGATCGGCAACCGCGGCCTCGTTGCCGATTCGTCCGGCGGCCAGCGCCGCGCGACTGCGCACGTTGGCGTTGCGTGCGCGAAATAAATCGCGCAGATCATTGTCCCAGCGGCGCTCGTCTTCAGCGCGCACAATGCGCAGCAACAAAAGCTTTGGCACCGCATCGCCAGAAGTAGGATTGTGAAGTATTTGCGTGCGTTTTTGGGCAAACACACCGGGTGAGATGAGCAGAAGCGCGGCGACAGTTAAGAAAGAAATTGAGATCCAACGGGCGCAGAAAGCTTTGCAGAAACGAAAAAGATTCATTGTAGATTCTGGGAAAGGCTCTCGTAATTGGGGGATTGCTTTCTATGTATCGGCGAGGGAGTGCAGTTGTGTCAAGCAAACTGCTTGGTTTTTGTACCTGATGTAACTTGACTGGCCAACTCTATTGATCGCAGTGACACACTCCTTGCAAAAAATGAGGTCAGTACCACCACGCGGTAGCGGGTGGGTTTCGTTTACATCCGGAAGATTCACCAGTTTGGAGAATATATCCGGGCGCCAAACTCGGAATCGACCACCCACCCGCTACCGCGAGGTGGTACTGACCTCATGTCGCTAACGGTGAGTGCGCAATGAGAAACAAAAGGCGCTTCGCCGTTCTTACGGGCGAAGCGCCTGACAAAACTTTCAATTGCAACTCCGGTCTTAGCTGGCGACGCTCGAGACTTTGGGGATCTCGGCCGGCTTGCTGCTTGAATCGGCGGCAATAGATTTCATGCTGCTCGTATCCAACGGCTGCACATCGCGTCCTTCGATCTTTGGCTTGCTGGCGCCGGCGTTCATCTTGATCATCTTGCAGCTGCCTTCAAACAGCGCGCCCTGTTCAATCACGAGCGACGGAGTTTGAATGTTGCCATTCAATTTGGCGGCGCGGCCCAGCTCCAGGCGCTGGGTGGCGATAATGTCGCCATTAATAGTGCCATGGACGACAGCAATCGCGACTTCAATATTCGCATCGACTTTGCCGTTGGCGCCCACGATGAGCGTTCCACTGCTCGACGTGATTCGTCCCGACAGGTGACCGTCCACGCGCATCAATGCTTTGAAGTTGGCTTCTCCGGTAACCAGGGTGCCGCTACCGACAAAGCCGCTAAGATTGCCTTCCTTAATTTCGCGCGCCAGCGATTCGCTTTCCGTCAGTGCGCGTGGCGCCGTTGAAGCAGATTCCGACTGTGGTTTTACTTCCGGCGTGGGCGGCGTTTGGTAAGAGGAGAACGTTCTGGGGGCACCGTAATTTGATACGTCGTGTTTTTCGGCGGAACTTTCGTTTTCAGCCGAGTCTTTCGGGTTTTTTCCAATCCTAAGCATTTAGTAACCTCCGTTATTTGGGGGGCGCGGTAGGTTCAGTCACCATCGGGACGTTAGCAGTAACAAAACGGCGCGCGTGCCTTGTGTTGTGGATTATCCAGCCCTTCGCGACTGGTTCAGAATGATCAACCGCCCAGAAGCGGGGAAAGCCATAATAGACAATCAACGCTTCGGGTGTCTAGCTTTGCAATCAAATTGTAATCGCCGGAAACACATCATTGTAAGACGAAGCTCTGTTCGTGTTTTCAGGACAATCAAGCACTAAGCAAAAACTCTTCAAGTTCTTCGTCGGGTTCATCCGAGAGAACGCCTGACAACTCCGCGGATAACACCGGATCATCTAATTGAAATGCAGTCGGGCTGCCAAGCACCACGGCCCCGATCTGTTCCGTTTGACGCTCCGGCGTTACGAAAAGACAATCACCATCGAGTATCGCACCCAGTCGCATCGATAGGGCCGGTGTAAAAATCTGTCCCTTAACGCGGGCATCGCTTTCGAGCACCACACGCTCCATGGCGGTGATATTTCCGGTAACAGAACCGTCAATTATTGCTATGCCCACTTCGATATCGGCCTCAATCCGGCCGCGCCTGTTCAATACCAGCGTGCCACTCGGCGAAAGGACGTTCCCGAGGGAATAACCATCGAAGTGCAACACACCTTCGAAACTCACTTCGCAGTTTGAACCAATGCGCGACTCAACGTAAATCTCCTGCTCCTGGTCGGCGTCTGCGTAGGGAGGTTCAAGAGAAGGTCGGTTGTTGGTCGCCTGAACGTCGGCGAGCCAACGGTCAAAGTAGGCACCTGGATCGAACGGCGCCTCGCATGCGACAGTGACCTCGTCACCTGGAAGGTCACGTTCCCGAAGAGCACTCATTTGGTCTTGCTATTAGCCCCCACCAGCTACAATCACTCAAGAAACCAAAAAGGTCTCTGCGTATCAATTGCTTAGTCTTCAATCATGGTGCAGACGCCCTCGAATAGTGCGCCATCTCTTATGGCAATCGAGCGCGTCCAAATATTGCCGTAAATTTTTGCCACGGGCCCAATCTCAACTTTTTGGTGCGCGACGATGTCGCCGTTAATTGTTCCGTTAATCACGGCGACCGCTACTTCAATGTTGGCGTCTACGCGCGCTGTGTCATCGACGATCAACTTGCCGCGCTGGGAATAAACTGTGCCCGCTATGTGGCCGTTTATTCGCAGCATGTCGCGAAAGCTGATCTCACCCGATAGCTCGGGACCGGCGACGAAAACTGTTCCGGACTTTTGTCTGACGGCCAGGCTGCCACCATTACCGCCCAGTTGTCCGGTTACCAGACCATCGACTGGCATCACGCCCTTGTAATTTGCTTCGCCAGTAATGACGGGAATCCTGGTCTGATAACTGCGCGCCGGCACTTGCGATGCCAGCGCCGGCATTGAACCCTTTGCAAGCGGCGAGGGTGCGCTCACATTGGTTTCAGTGGAAATTGGGCGCGATTCTACGGGCGGCTGTCTATATTGCACCGCTCGCGCCGTGGCAGTCCCACTCTGCCCATGCTTGTTATCGCGCGTTCGCTCAACTTCGAGCATAACTCACTCTTCGTTAAGACATTCAATCTCCGGCGGGAAATTGAACCGTTCTTGAACCGCTTGATCTTCGGTTGTCGGAAAAACAGAAGTCGCTAAACCAACTTGGATGGCAGGGAAAGTAACACAAGCCGAACTCAGACCACAAGCAATTGCAGCCTCCAGGCAACGTGCGTCAGCAATCGGATCATTTGCTGTTCTGGATGCTGGCCGCGAGCACATCGTTTAGAGCGCAAATCGCGACCCTTTTTGGAGTGCTCGGCAATTTTAAGTTGGTCACGTCAACCGAAGAATTACCAATCATCGTGGCCATTCCCAGTTTGGTCCAGCCCTTGCCGAAATCTGCATACAGCGGCACCAGCATCGCG
>DASQPM010000492.1:0-9974 GCA_035643935.1 Pyrinomonadaceae bacterium
AATAAAGTCGCCGTCGATTTTGAAAATCTTCAGCTGCACCAGGTCCTCGACCGAAGGATTCACAATCCCCTCGCTGCGAACGGCGGCGATGAATTCCGGCGTCACTTTGAAAATGCGCATTTGCACGAGACTCTCAAACGATTGGTTAGCGAAGCCCATTTGCGCCACCTGGCTGGCGAAGTTCGCGTCGATTTTGAAAATGCGCGCTTTGACCAGTTCTTCCATGCCGAGATCGGGAAATCCGCTCGCCTTCATCTCACGCGCAAACTTTGAATCGACTTTGAAGATTGCCGCTTTGAAAAGATCGTCAAGGTCGATCTTGCCGAGACCCGCCGAAAGCAAATCATCGGCTAAGGCAGTGGTCACGTTCAGAACTGCGGCCGAGAACAATTTGTTTTCAGAGTCTCGTTCGTCATGAAAGACTCTGGAGGTGTTCTCAAAATCAAATCCGCGGCTCTTCATTCCAGATATAAAGTTTTGGTTGGCGGTAAAACGAAAAGTGCCCGCGCCTTTGCCGTTTTGAAAAGCTCCTTCACAACTAATCGTACCGGCTTCGCGCACCAGACTGAATTTGACCGCACCGCCGCGCTCCACTTGCTCACGTGTCAGACCTTGTAACTCGGAAAACGAATAGGTCTGGCCCATTTGGCTGTGATGGCCGTTCGTCGTAGGCCGCTCGAAATCGAGATAAATCCGGTCGCCTTTTGCCGGTGCGCCAGTCTCCTGATCAGCGGCGTTTATTTCCGGTTCGTCAGACTTTTGCTGGTGGCCGGCTGCGGATTTTTCCCGGCCCAGCGAGCCAGTCCAGTCGCCCGTCACCTCAGTTTGTGCGGCGGCGGCGTTACAACCAACGATGAAAACAAGAAACGACAGACTAACAACCGAGCGCATCAGGAAATTCATGTTCTTTGACATGGAAACCTCGCTTATAAGGAAATTGTTCGACAAACCTTAAGTTTGCCGAAGTTCCGGAACATTTGTTGGTCTTACAAACTGAAAACACCGTGAGGCGAATGGTTGTGGCAAGAAAAACTTCTGCGGCCGAACAATTTCTGACGCAGCCAAATGGCGGAGATTGACTTTAACTCAGATAATCAACTAGAAGTCTTGCAGTCTTCTTATTTAGTTCTTTTGGAGGTTTTGAATGCGCAACACAATAGTCGTCGCATTTTTTATTCTGATTAGCGCCTCGATTGGATACGGTACCCAGCCGTATTCTAATGCGCATGTAAACAAGGTTGACGCCCCGGCCGTTCAAACCGAGAAGGAGTGGGTAAAGTTTACGTCGCCGGAAGGGCGGTTCTCCGTTCTCCTGCAGCACGAGCCAAAGTTTGAATCCGTGAGCGCAACGGATTCCGGCGAGGTAACCAATTATCGTTATTCAGATCTTGAGAGCGGCTATGGTTTCATCTGCGAATATTTTGACGTCGCCTCCACCGGCGCTGACTCGCAGAGTTTTCTCGACGTAACGCGCGATGGCATCATCCGCGGCGCCGGAGCGACGAAGGTAAGTGAAGAGAAAATTAGTCTGAATAGTTACCCGGGCCGCGAATTGGGTCTGGCATTTACGGTAAATAACGGCACCGAGATAACTGCGCGAAACAGAATTTACCTGGTCGGTAACCGCGTGTATAGTCTTACCTTCCTGCACTTAAAAAACATGGACGCGTCGCTTGCTGCTGACGTCGGCAAAAAGTTTTTCTCATCTTTGGAGTTAAAGCCGGCGAAGTAACTTTGGCCAGCAGCAGGATGAGTGTCATCCGGAGGAAATGAACTGCGATGGGGCTGATTGGGGCCAACGAATTAAAACGCAAACTGTTGATTGCAGTTGAAGGACCGCCGTATGTGGTGTTGGAAGTCTTTTTTGCTTCGCCGACTGCGCGCGGCGCGGCAACCATGGTGCGCACAAAATTGCGCCACCTCTTAACCGGCGCGGTCATGGAGAAGAACTTTCGTTCGAGTGAAAAGTTCGAGGAGCCTGATGTTGAGTTTGCACCCGCGTCTTATCTTTACAATGATGCGCACGGATACCACTTCATGGACGAGAAGAGTTATGAGCAGTTTGCTTTTTCAGCCGAAGACGTTGGCAGTGATCGCGATTATCTCAAGGAAGGCGTGTCGTTGCAGGTGCTGAAATATAACGGCGCGGCGGTGTCGCTGCGTTTGCCGCAATACGTCGAGCTTGCCGTGGTTTCGATGGAGCTGGGGATGCGCGGCGACACGGCGGCCGGCGGAGCAACCAAGCAGGCGACGCTGGAAACAGGTTTAGTCGGGCGCGTGCCGCTCTTCATCAAGGAAGGCGAACTGGTGCGCGTGAATACACAAACAGGTGAAGTGGCTGGTCGGGCGTAAGAAAAACGGCGTGGCACGGACTTTAGTCTGTGCCCTATCCGACATCGCGAGTCGAGCGGCGTTGCTATGAAGGAACAGACTTTTGGTTTGAAGTCCTTCTCCCTCTCCCAAAGGGAGAGGGTTGGGGAGAGGGCTTGTGCGCGTCAAGCTTCGCACCCTCCCCTAAGCCCTCCCAAAGGGAGGGGGAAGAAATGTCCTGCGTTTTACCAGTCTTCTTTGGCGATGTAGTTGAGGACGGATTTGATCGAAGCGACGGTGTAGCTGCCGTCGCTTTTTCTTACGGGCAGATGCCGGTAGCGGCCCACCGACATTCTGTTGAGCGCCTCGGCTACTGAGTCCTTTTCGTGAAGCGTCTCGGGATTGCGGCTCATCAATTCTGCGACGGGGACGTTGAAGCCGGAATGGAACCGAACACCGGCGGCCACATTAGTCTCATCCATTTCGGCAAATTCCATTTCGTCGGCGCGCAACTCTTCGAGCGGAATTTCGGTTGCCGGGATTTGATTCGCCGGAAGTTCATCGGGAAATGCTGTTCGCGCTTTGCGCTCATTGGCGGGCGGGACGCCCGCGGTCCCAGTACCAGAGGTCAGGCGCAGGAGCACGTCATGTTCGGTAAAGATGCCGACGAGCTTGCTGCCTTCGAGTACCAGCGCGCAGCCGGTGTTGGCTTCTTTCATTTGGCGCGCGACATCGATGGCGGGCGTGGCCGGCGCAACGCAGACAGGCGGCTCGTAATCAAGCCGGCCCAAATTATCTTCCATGACGGATTGCGCAAAACTCTCTGACGCCTCGACGCTGGGAATATCGAGTTGGCGAAACGGCGCCAGGCAATTCTCACAGCGGTCAATGCCGTCGATGTTTTCGTGGCCACAGGAAGGACAATTCATTTTCGATCTCCGATTGCCGATTGCCGATTTCCGATTTCTTATTTCTGGGAGGGCAGTGCTGCAACTAAAGCTGGGATCAATCGGCAATCGGCAATCCGCAAGGCTATTCCACCACCCAGGTATCGCCGCTGTTGATTAATTTTTCCAGACTGCCTGGGCCAGCCTTCGCAATTGCGGCGTCGATTTGATCTACCATCAACTTTTCATAACTGGGCCGTTCGACCGCGCGGAAGATGCCGACCGGCTGCGGAAAGTCAGGCTGTTCCATGCGGGCAAGCATGAAAGCCACGGAAGGATCTTTCAAATAAATGTCATGGACCAGCAAGTCGTTTTCAGTGATGCCGTTCTCGCCGATCGTTACCACTTCCGGATGCGCGCCATTCATGCGAATGCCTTTATTGCGATCCTTGCCGAAAATCATCGGCTTGCCGTGCTCAAGGTAAAGTACGCGATCTGTCCGCACACTGCGCTCGGCAAAGGAATCGAAAGCATGGTCGTTAAAGATATTGCAGTTTTGATAGACCTCGATGAAAGAGATGCCTTTGTGTTTCGCCGCGGCTTCGACCACGGTGCCGAGATGTTTGACGTCGATATCGATTGAGCGCGCCACAAATGTCGATTCACTGGCAATAGCCAGTGAAAGCGGGTTAATCGGATAGTCGATCGTCCCCAGCGGCGTGGATTTTGTTTTCTTGCCAAACTCTGAAGTCGGGCTGTACTGCCCCTTCGTCAAACCATAAATGCGGTTGTTAAAGAGTATGTAATTGATGTCGAGGTTGCGACGAATCGCATGCATGAAATGGTTGCCGCCAATCGAAAGTGCGTCGCCGTCGCCAGTGATCACCCACACGCTCAAGTCAGGATTCGCGCACTTGATGCCGGTAGCAATAGCAGGCGCCCGGCCATGAATCGAGTGAAAGCCGTAGGTGTTCATGTAATAAGGAAAGCGCGACGAGCAACCAATGCCGGAAACGAAGACAATCTTCTCGCGCGGTACGCCCAGCTCGGGCATAACTTTCTGCACGTTGTTGAGAATCGCATAGTCGCCGCAGCCGGGACACCAGCGCACTTCCTGATCGGAAACAAAATCGGATTTTTTTAATTGTCCGGGAGGCGGCGCGACTTTCCCAGAGACAGCCGAACCGACTTCGCTGTCTGCCGATACGCTCGCATCGACGTGCGCTATGTTTCCATTGCCACTAAGACCATTTCCGTTTGTACTCATGAATGCTCCTTGAAATCTAATTCAGAGATTGCTGCTTTCCAGTCTTCCAGGTTTCCAAGCTGAACGGCTTTATCGATACCCAAATTTTCGAGGAGCATAGCCAGGACGGTGAGCCGATCCTCCTCGTAAATAAAGATTCCGCCTTTGAATTCTATCTTCCCAGGCGCTTGGTAGATTCGTCGCTCGAATTCTTCATGACTCCAAACGCGGCCCTCGCGGCGAATGTCCCATTGCGAGGGATCAAACCCTTCGACATTCACTGTACTGGCTATCATCAATCCTCTTCCTTCGGAATCTGTTTAATTGTCTCGTAGAGCTCCAAAAATTTTCCTCTTACGTAGGGGTCAAGTCGCTCGGCAAATTCGGGCGGTAGCTGCCGAATTCTGATCAATTCCTGAACATCTGCGAGATCCTTCAGTCTGTGTGGAGCAGTCATTCCCGATGCTAATTTCAATTCAATCAACTTCTCAAATGTCACAACCTGGACTCCGTCAATTTCGGTTGAAGCATCAGATGGTTTAGGAATACTCACTGGCTTTGGCTTTCCATCTCCCGGGTATTCGCCTGTAGTCATTATCTCAATGGTGATTCCATCTGTTGTCGAACGCAGCCTCTTCTTTGCCCCTGGAAATGCTGGGACATACCCCATACCGATCAACTCTCGATGAAAGGCTTCCAGTCCTTCTGGCGTAAGCACAAGATCGATGTCCTCAGTGAGGCGGGGATAGCCGTGAACCAACAGAGCGACGGCCCCGATCACCATGTAATCGATACCGTGTTCTTTCAGATCGACAGTGATCCTAGCCAGCGCACTGTTCAGGCTGCCTTGTCCCATAAAGTAACGCAACGCTTCCTCATAGCGCTCGATTAAGGATTTCTTGACTAGTAAGTCGGTGGTTTGAGTCGCCATGACTGAACTTCTTCACATCTCCGTACTACAAATACTCTTCAACCTTCCGCACGATCTCGCGAATCTGGAAAGGACGACCCTTAACTTTCGAAAAAGCAATCGCGTCGACCAGATACTTGGCGCGAATCATGGTGCATAGTTGGCCCAGGTTCATTTCGGGCACGATCACAGTTTCAAATCCGGCAATCACTTCGCCGAGATTTTTCGGAAAAGGATTCAGGTAACGCAGGTGCGCCGATGAGACGCTCTTGCCTTCGCTCTGAAGTTTCTCTACTGCCGTACTAATTGAGCCATAAGTTGAACCCCAACCAAGCACCAGCACCTTGCCAGTTTTTTCGCCGAACACCTCGACCGGCGGTATGTCGTTCGCGGCCCGATCGATTTTTTCCTGCCGCAACTTCACCATCAGATGATGGTTTTCCGGATCGTAGTTCACGTTGCCGGTGATGTGCTGCTTCTCAATGCCGCCGATGCGATGCTCGAGTCCCGGCGTGCCGGGAATTGCATAGGGCCGCGCCAGCGTTTCCGGATCGCGCGAATACGGCATGAAGTTCGCGGGATCGGTAGCAAACTTAACTTCAATCTTCGGCAGGTCGCTGATTTCCGGGATGGCCCATGGCTCAGCGCCGTTCGCGAGATAACCATCAGACAAGTAAAAGACCGGGCTCATATATTTAAACGCCAGGCGCACTGCTTCAATCGCCATGCGAAAACAGTCGGCCGGCGTCGAAGGCGCAATCACGATCGCGGGGCATTCGCCGTTGCGTCCCCAGACTGCCTGAAAAAGATCTGCCTGTTCCGTCTTAGTCGGCAATCCAGTCGAAGGCCCACCGCGTTGCACGTTGATAATCACCAACGGCAACTCAGTCATCACCGCCAGACCAATCGCTTCCTGTTTGAGAGCAACGCCGGGACCGGATGTTCCGGTCAAGCCAATCTGACCGGCAAAGCTGGCGCCGATAGCTGCGCACACGGCGGCGATTTCATCTTCGGCTTGAAAAGTTTTCACACCAAAACTCTTGTGGCGCGCCAGCTCGTGCAGGATGTCAGACGCGGGCGTGATCGGATACGAACCGTAGAACAACGGACGGCCGGCTAGTTGCGAAGCAGCCACAAATCCGAGCGCCGTCGCTTCGTTACCCGTAATTTTACGGTACTTGCCGGGCGTAATTTTCGCCTTCTTGATCGTGTAGTGAGTGGTAAAGACTTCGGTGGTGTCGGCAAAGTTGTAACCGGTGCGCAGGGAGATTTCGTTGGCTTTCGCGAGTTCCGGGTTCTTACCAAACTTGCTCGTGATCCAATGAAGCGTGTTCTCCATCGGCCGGTCGTAAAGCCAGTAAAGCACGCCGAGGGCGAAAAAGTTTTTGCAGCGATCAATCTCTTTGCGCGAAAGCGTGACGTTGCCCTTCAGCGCATTCATATTCAGCGTCGTCACTGGCAGCTTGTGAACACGATACCCGGCTAGCGAACCATCTTCCAATGGATTCGAAGCATAGTTTGCATACTTCAAATTCTCGGGCGTGAAGCCGTCAGTATTAATGATTACCGTGCCTCCCTCCTCGAGGTCGGGCAGGTTTACTTTCAAAGCTGCGGGATTCATGGCCACCAGTACGCTTGGCTGATCGCCGGGCGTCTTGATGTCCTGGCTTGAAAAGTTCAACTGAAAACCGCTGACGCCGGGCAAGCTGCCGGCCGGCGCGCGAATTTCGGCAGGGAAATCGGGCAACGTCGAAATGTCATTGCCGACAACCGCCGACGTGTTTGTGAATTGAGTGCCCGTTAACTGCATGCCGTCGCCAGAGTCGCCGGCGAAGCGGATGGTTACGGTTTCGACTTCCTCGAGATTTTTTTCCGTTTGTTCTACCGGGGGTTCGATAACAGTGCTCATGTGTGTTTAGTCGAAGTTCCTTTCGTATGAAAAACGTAAATGGTGAATGGTAAATGGTGAATCGTGAAAACGGTGCGTCCATTTACCATTTACTATTCACCATTAACCGCCATCAGTGCTATCCATCACCTGATTAGGATTAGGCGGCAGGTTCATCGTGGTTTTCGGATAGCTTTCGGCGAGATAGCGAATCACGTCGAACACCGAGACAGAACCTACCAGCTTGCCGTCTTTCACCAGCGGAATGTTGCGATAGCCCTTGTCATTCATTATGGCGACGGCGTCGCCAATAGTCGCGTCCGGCGATAAAGTCGCAACCACCGGCGACATCCAATTACTAACCGGCGCATTCTCGTCGACCGCTTGCCCCACAACCTTGGTTAAGAGATCGCGCTCAGTAAAAATACCAACTACCGAACGATCTGATGCGCAAACTATCGCACAACCACCCTCATCCTGTTTCATTACCTGGACCGCTCTGGAAAGCGGCGTGGAGGGCTCAATACAAACGTAATCGTCGGTCTCCATCAGGCTCACCCTGTCGGCGCGCGCTTTGTGAGACGCGTCGATTTTGGCGACAGCTATAGGGTGATTTTGGGGGATGGCGGATTCACCTGACATCGAATAATGCTCCGAAAACTCCCTGGAGTAGCGATGTGCGAAGATATATTTAGTCCCGCAACAATTCTAACAGTAAAGGCAAGATGACTAAAGCATGAAAGGTTATGTGATTGTTCCGCGCCGATTAGCGGGCGGCACCGTTCCTGAACATGAGACAACCGGCGTCGAGTTCACATTCTGGATTTGAACGACTATTAAGCGGCGATGGCAATGAGCGAGCTACAGAGGCTCTCAGGTCGGGAAGGCGGGCTTGCCCCCGCCCTGAGTTGCTGCAGCACTCCGCTCTGCATAAAGAGCTTTCAGCTCCTTATCATAGGGCGACATCTGCACGAGTTTGTCGATGATGCCTGGAAGTACTTTCAGCGTCTGATCGATTTCCTCTTCAGTGTTGTAGCGACCGAGCGAAAATCTGATCGATCCCTGGGCGGCGGTGTAAGGCACATTCATCGCGCGCAGCGTTGGCGATGATTCGCGCGTGGTGGAATGACAGGCCGAACCAGTCGAAACACAAATGCCGGCTTGATCGAGCTGCACCAGAATGTTTTCGCCTTCAATGTATTCAAAGGAAATGTTCGTGGTGTTGGGCAAACGCCTGGCGCGATCCTGCGTGCCGTTTAAGCGCGCGTTCGGAATCGTGCTCAAGATTTCATCCTCGAGTTTATTGCGAAGCGTTTCGGTCTTTTCATGTTCGTCGAAGTGTTTTGCCAACTCGCAAGCGGCGCCCAGACCTACGATGTTTGGAACTGCGGAGGTGCCCGCGCGACGTCCGGATTCCTGACCACCGCCGATGATCAATGGCGGCAGCTTCACGCCTTCACGAATGTAAAGAGCGCCGACTCCCTGCGGCGCGTGCAGTTTGTGACCGGAAAGCGCAAACAGATCTACCTCACTGTGCTTGAGGTCAATGGGAATTTTGCCAACGGCCTGAACACCGTCAACATGAAAGACCGCGTCAGAGTTTTCGCGAACAATCTTTCCGATGTCGTTCATTGGAAACAGCACGCCGGTTTCGTTGTTGGCCAGCATCACCGAAACAATTGCACTTTCGCGGCGCAGCGCTTGTCGCAAGTCATCAAGATTGAGCTCACCGTTTTCGTCCACTTCGAGCCAGGTAACTTCACAGTTGATCTTCTCCAGATGCGCGCAAAGATTGCGCACGGCTTCGTGCTCGACGCGCGTGGTGATGATGTGACGCCGGGTGGGATTTTGTTCGAGAAAACCGCCAATGCCCCAATTGTCTGATTCCGAGCCGCATGAAGTAAACACGATTTCACTCGCCTTAGCAGCGCCAATTAATTCGGCAACTTGTTCGCGAGCGCGTTCGACCGCGGCCTTCATGCGTTGGCCCAGCGAGTGTGCCGAAGATGGATTGCCGTAGACCTCAGTCAGATAAGGCTGCATCGCCGCGAAAACTTCGGGCGCGACGCGCGTGGTTGCGTTGTTATCGAGATAGATCATTTTAGTAGGACAGACATTCCTGTCTGTCATTGTTCTTCGCTGGCATGATCATAGCTGTAAGCTCGGACCGGCAGGAATGCCTGTCCATGATTCACTATTTACCATTCACTTCATCGAGAATGTCTTCAATTAATGGGTAACACGAGCGGCAGCCGGCGCCGGCATTGCACTCGCGCGTGACTTCCGCAATCGTGCTTAGGTTCTTATTCTGAATTTCATTTTCGATTGTTCGTTCCGAGACGCCGAAGCAGGTGCAGATAAGAGCATCATCGCCGTCCCAATGATCGCGTGCCGAGTCGCTGTAGGCGCGAATGGCCTCGAGCAAAGCTTCGGACGCCAACAACACACAGTCGTCTCGGTCCACAGCCTCGCGACCCAAACGCCGCTCAATTGTTTCTAAATCTTCAGCTAGCGCAGCAGCTTCAGCGGTAGTCTTATCCTTGACCTGCTCGGTGAGAACAGACAGCGCAGCCACCAGCACCGTGCAACCGGCGACTTTAAATTTCGCATCGACGATATGCTGTCCATCGCCGACCTGTAGCGAAACTCTTGCCACCGCGCCACACGCGAATGACGCCGAGCTGCCGGTAAAATTCGGCGGCGCAGCTTCACCGGCTTTATTTAGATTCGGGA
>DASQPM010000493.1:0-5971 GCA_035643935.1 Pyrinomonadaceae bacterium
TGGGCGGGCTTGGATCCGCCCGCATTTGTTTTATCGCAAAAAGACTCGGCTGCCACGAGATTTCTAAGTTAAAATCAACATCATGAAAAACTCCATGCTTACTCGCGCGCTTGCACTTCTACTGATTACTGTTTTTGCATTTACTTCGGTCTGGGCCACCTGCGGCGGCGGGGGTGGTGGCGGTGTTGGCGGCATGTCCGGCGGATCGGGCGGCGGGGGTTCGGCGCCTACGGTTTATTACGTGCCGTGGAAAGTCCGACAAGCAAAGGATCCCGCGCCAATGGGATTGGTGCTTTACTGGTTTCCCGCTTCGATGGACGAGCTGCAAAAATCGAGTTTGCGCGCATCGCGTTCGCTCTCTCTTTACGCGACGCAATGCATTTCGATGGAGGTCGCGGACACCCAGGTTCCGAACGCTGAAAAATTAATTGGCAATTCCAAACTGCCGGTAGCAGTGCTGGCAAATCCTGACGGCACGCCCGTTACTAAACTCGAGAACACCGCCGGCAAGTTGAAGGTCGAGCAAGTTGAAAAACTTGTAGAGACAGAAGTGAAGCAGCGTGAAGCAGCGCTGGACGACGAACTGAAAGACGCCAAGGCTAAGGCCACCGCGGGAGATAAAGATGCTGCCGTCAAACTTTATCGCTCGGTAGCCGAACAGAAATGCATGTTTCCTAAGAAGGCCAAAGACGCCGCGAAGGAACTGAAAAAACTGGGAATGAATGACATCGCTGACATTCCGGTTGCGCCTGTTTTCGAACCAAAGCTCAGCGCGCGGATCGAACGGACTATGCAACGCGGGCTGGTTGCGGAAATGAACGCGCAATATACGCTGGCAGAAAAGTATTATCTGACGGCCAATGCGATGGACGACGCGGATCCTGCGCCGCTGCGTTATCTGGGCGAGCTCTATCGCCATCACATCGGCGACTGGGCGAAAGCGCGCACGACTTTTGAAGCGATTCTCAAAATGCCCGCCGATCCACTGTCGCGCGCAGTAGCGCTGCACGGCCTCGGCAAGATGACGATTCACGAAGGCGAGTTCAAAAAAGGACTGAGCCTGATGGAACAATCAGTCGCTGAGTTTCCGTTAGCACTTGCTTATCGCAACCTGGCAGTTTATTGGAATTCAGAAGGTGATTTCGCGAAAGGCAACGAGTATACGCAGAAAGCTCTGGCACTCGATCCAAAAGATCCTTACAATCTCGTTTTCGCCGCAGTCTTTATGGCTGCTGCGGGTAAGCGCGATGCAGCGCTGAGGATCGCGCGCGCTAACGTCAAGCTGCTGCCGGCATCTTATAACCTTGCGGCCATCTACGCGCAAAACGGTCAACGCGAAAAAGCCCTCGCGTTTCTTAAACGCCACTTCTATCAATACGAACGTTATCAATCGGTCCGCGCCAAGGAAATGATGGAAGCGCGCGTCGATGCCGTGTTTGATTCACTGCGCGCCGATCCCGGTTTCATCGCTCTTACACGCAACGCCGATGGCCGTCTGCCGATGCCGATGAAGGGAATGGGTTCGCAGCCAGGAACAAACAAGTAGCTCTCATTCACGCTGACAAGCTCTTCGGCTCTGCCGCCTGATGTGCACAAGGTCTCGTGACCTTCCGCCTTTTTGTGGATACGCGTCAGCTTGTCAATTCACGTAGGCTTGTCTCGTGAACAAGAGAGAGCCTTGTTTGTGGACATCAACGCAAACCAGAAAGGACTGAACACATCTCACTTGGCAATCATGCAGCACCGATTAACGACGGAAGAGCTAGAGATGAGAGATCACCTTGACCGCTGGATAACGGCGAAACTCACGATTGATCCAGAATCACCCTGGCATGGTGTTGTTGGAGGCGGATCCAATAAGGGAGCGCGTGCTCAGAATCTGACCCGGCTCGTTAATTTCGCTGCCCTACAAAATGGCGTGTATAAAACTTTGGCAAAGAGTCAGTACATCCGTGACTTCACTAATCCCGAGGTTCAATACATCATCATTAGAAACTACTGGAGAGCCGTTAAGAATGTTTTTGCCACCGAGTGGTCCACTCCGAAGGAGTACCTGTTACTCAAAAACATTGGCGTCCTCAGCCTGTCGCTTTTGGGGGGCACCATTATTGACCGATGTATTCCTCGGGGGAAGCACAGCGTTGAGGATATGGCCGCCTACCTTCGTCAAGTGAAGACTAGATTCGACTGGGACAGTAACGCCAGTCCGGCCGATAACACGGTCGTCGGAATGTCTGGCAATAAAGCTGCTCTCATTCTTGCCGGAGAAATGGCAGCAGAGTTGTCGGAACCTTCTGGCCAGAATTTAGTCAAAGAGCTTCAAGACAGATTGCTCGCGCAAGTGGCAACTAATGCTAGCTAGAAGCAAAAAGTAACCAGCCGTGCCTCACCCACGGCGATGCGTTTCTTGACCTCGTAAATGACCAGAGTTTTCAGTCAAAAAAAGGCGCGAAGTTTACATATCAGAGGCTCATATGTAAAGTTACGGCGCTAACTTTACATATCATCGTTAAACGCAGGGTTATCTATAGGAAAAATGGGCGTTGCCAAGCTGACAGATCAGAACACAATCGTCCCTGCCGAAAGCAGGTATACGCAAATGGAGCGCGAGCGGCGTTATCTGCTACAGGACTTGCCCGAAGGGCTCACGCGCGCAGATCCGCATCTGCAAATCACTGACAACTACATCACCGGAACGCGCCTGCGCCTTCGCAAGGTGCGTGATCCGCGCAGCAACAAGTGGACGGTGAAGTTTACCCAGAAGTTTGCCCCGAACCCCGGCGATTTCTCGCGTACGATCATCACAAACGTCTATCTGAACGCGTTGGAAGCAGAAACACTTGCTGTATTCGACGCCAATGAAATTCGCAAGAATCGCTACTCTTTCGAATTCGAAGGTCGCAAGTTTTCGGTCGATATGTTTCTCGGCGATTTGTTTGGACTGGTGTTAGCTGAAACAAGTTTTGAAACTGATAAAGAGCTTGGCAGCTTTGCGAAACCAGCTTTCGCTATCGCTGATGTTACTAATAATGAACTCTTCACCGGCGGCAAACTTTGCGAGTTGACCTTTGCCGACATTCGCGAAGAGATCCTGAAAAGCGGAATGGCGCGTTCTAGTTCGGTAAACTAGCACGGTCTCATGAAGCAAATGTTTCCACGTAAACAACCTCTGATTTTGTTGGCGTTGGTTTCCGCATATAGCTTTACTGCTTGCCGGAAGGCCTCTACGCCGGCAGAACAAACGCAAGCAAACCCGCCAACAATTCGCGAGCAGTACCAGCATCCGCAGGGCGGCACTACTCCGGCTGGTGAAACCAGGTATTTCAAAGGCGCGATCGGCAACGCCCTCGGTTTGCAGATGAAGCTGGTGCGCGAAGCGGACAAACTCACTGGCACATATTCTTACCAAAAGGTCGGAACTAAAATTGACGTTCGCGGCACTATAGACAGCGGAAACAATGTCGTCCTGGAAGAGTTTGACGCGAACGGCAAACAGACAGGCGTCTTCAAAGGCTTTTGGAAAACCGGAGACAATGGACTGATTGAGATTGCTGGCAATTGGACCAAGCCTAACAGCAGCAAAAGCACGCCATTTTCGTTACAGCAGGAACCGATTGAATTTACGAGTGGTGTTGAGATCATCGCGCGCCAAATCAAGGAAAAGAATAAAAAGCTGAAGTATGAAATTGATGCCGAATATCCGCAGTTAACCGGTTCAACAGATCCTAACTTTGAAAAGTTTAACCAGGCAGCGCGCGGCCTGGTTACAAAACAGGTTAGCGCGTTTCGCAAGCAAATGACTGAAAACGCCAGCGTAGAAAATCCTGTCGATAGCGAAACCGGAAGCGACCTCAGCGCTGGTTACAGCATCGCGCTGGCGCAGGATGATCTGATCAGCGTGCAGTTTGATATTGGCGGTTATTCCGCCGGCGCAGCGCACCCAAACTCTTACGCGGACGTCATCAACTTTGATTTGCGAAACGGCAAGCAACTAAGGCTTTCAGACCTTTTCAAGCCCGGCGCAAAGTACCTGCCGGCACTATCCAGCCACTGCGTGCAGGATCTGAAAAAACAGTCGAAGCAAAAAGGCGCGGACGGGATCTTGGATGATGACTGGATTCAGCGCGGCGCCGGCCCGGATGCAAACAATTACCGAAGTTGGACCATCACGAAAAATGGCATTGGCATCACTTTCGATTCCTATCAGGTTGGACCATACGCCGCAGGCCCGCAATATGTGCTGGTGCCTTACACGGCGTTGAAGGAAATCATCAAGCCGGATGGGCCAATAGCGCAGTTTGTGAAGTAGTGGAAGCGTCAACTCCTTGGAGTGCGGCGGCCCGGCGCCGCTTTAGCCTGAGCCGCACCGGCGTGGCTTTATCGAGAAGCATTCAACCATGACGATCCAGATGGGTCAGGCGGACCAAAGCGCTGCCAGGCCAGCGCACTCCAAGGAGTTGACGCTTTCACTTGATCAGAAGTTCCTCCAGTCTGTGCTTTTCAGGCTGAAGGACACAGGCTGAAGCCTGTGCCACTAACAGTATGAATCGAGCAGCAGGATTGTTTGTGATCGTCGGGGGAATCTGCCTGATCGTAGTGGGACTATTGATCTATTCAGGCGGACTCAATTGGTTTGGGAAGTTGCCGGGAGATATTCGTTATGAGAGTGATCGTGTTCACTTCTATGCGCCGATAGTTTCGATGCTGCTTGTATCTCTGGCACTCAGCTTGATCTTTTATATTATTCGCAGATTCTTCTAAGTAGGACAGGCAGGAATGTCTGTCCTACCTAAGCGGGTTCGGCGACGCTGCCTTCCGAATAGTCTGACGCGTGAACGCGCGTGAAATATGTTGCGAGCAGGAAAGCGATAAGCATTATTCCCGCGCCGGTCCAAAACGTAATAAACAATGAATGGTCACTCATGAAGTGGGTCTGGCCGTCCGCGCCGCGGTAGGCAATTGCGCTGTGTATAAGGAACGCCGCAAGAGCCGGCCCGACTGCTCTTGCCAGGCTCGCCACTGATTGGGTAACACCCAGCACACTTCCTTGTTCGCCGGGCCCGACGCTCTTTGAAGCCAGGCTGGTTAAGGAAGGCGTGGCTAAAGAATTTCCAGCGGAAAAGATGCCGCCGCCAATCAGTAGCCCCAAAAGCCCGCCCACGTTTGGACCAACAAAGGGTACTGCAAAAAGACTGCCCGCAAAAAAGAGCGCCCCCACAATCACCAGCGGCAACTCACCAAAGCGCTTTACCAACCGGCCAATCAGCCCTCCCTGGATAATGACAGCAATGATACCGACGTAGGCGAACAGATATCCATTGTGCTTTGCGTCATACCCAAAGCGAAACATTGTGTACAGCGAAAACGTCGTGGTCATGATCGAGAAAGCGACGATGAACATGAAATAAATTATTAGTACGAACCCCAGCCGCGGTTGGCTTAACGACTCGATCAGTTGCGATAGCCCGCGTCCTCCCGCTGCCAAAGTGCGTGCAGGGTGATCGGCTGTCACCGTTTCTGGCAACGTGAAGTAAAGGAGAGTCGCGTTTGCAAAGCACAAGCCCGCCGCAAACAGGAAGGGCACGGCCACGCCCCACTGGCTGAGTATTCCTCCGATTGCAGGGCCAAAAATAAAACCCAAGCCAAAGGCAGCTCCCAGCAAACCCATTCCTTTGGCGCGCTCTTCCTTAGTCGTGATATCCGCAATGTAGGCTTGCGCGGTTGAGATGTTGCCGCCGGTGATGCCGTCAAGAATCCGTCCGACAAAAAGCATCCAGAGGGTAGTTGCAAAACCGAGAATCAAAAAGCCGATGCCCGTGCCGATAATGGAAACAAGCAGCACCGGCCGGCGGCCATGCTTGTCCGACAGTCGCCCCAGAATCGGCGAGAAGATCAACTGCATGATCGAATAGGACGCGAACAGCAGTCCGACGGTGCGCGGCGTGGCATTAAAGCGCGTTCCTTCGGCGTA